>JAEUWE010000401.1 GCA_016791465.1 Pseudobdellovibrionaceae bacterium | reverse complement strand
TTCTTTTTGCAGAACTCGGTATGCTCGTTGTGTTCCTTCATCATCTGCGTCACGAGCGCTGGTCGGGACTTCTCCGGAATGCCTTTCTCAGTCAGCATTTTTTCATATTGCTTTTGCGTTTCATCTGCCGGGAGGCCGTCGTTGGACGCCAACGTGGCGCCCTGTTTGCCGGCATGCATCGAAGACAGTCTCCAGCCACCATTAGCAAAGCGGCACTCCAACTTCACACCATACCCTTCGGCGATAGATTTTGCCGGATGATAGATGGCAGCGAGTGCTCCGAGAACACCTCCGACTTTCATGAGTTTCCGGATCTTTGGAATTTCGTCGGGCCGAGTTTGACGCAAACCACCCATGTTGAACATGCCGTAGCTGTCCCCGTGCCATGCGCTTATGAGGCCTCCTGCGAAACCGCCGAATCCAAAAGCGACACCACTCGTGGCACCGACAGCCGCCGCGCCAACAGCAGCCCCTTCTTTGCAGCCTTCGAGATAGGTTTTGTCGTGTTTTTTACTGTGAACACCAACAGCGCAGCCGAGGACCGAACCAAAGACAGCGCCGCCAACGGCTCCAATCGCTGCGCCAATGACGGCGTCGCGAAGAATGATCCCTGCTACGACGACGACGAGTGGAATGGCGGCGTGGGCCTTTGGGATATGAGAGAGAAGAGCAAGAGACGACGACGTTCGGAAGCGGTGAAGAGCCTCCTTCTTTGATGATTCGACGGCAGCGCGAACTCCGTTTGAAAGGTCGACATTCTCGGCTGGCTTGCCGTTCATAAGAACGGAGCCAAGCTCGCTGCCGAGTTCAAAATCGAATGACTGACCTTGAATTGAAACTTTGACGCCATTTTTAGTCGTTATGACTTTAGGTGCTGGTGTATCTTTGAAAACTTCCTTGAGGTAGCTGCGATCGTCAGCGGTGAGATTGCTTTCGGGACCGTAGAGTTTGTCGAAGAATCCGTGCATCGTTTTTTCGTTGCGAGCTAGATTTGAGAGCTCAAGAAACCAGGCCTTGGTTAATTTCTCATATTGCTTATCGATGCTCGCTTCGAGAACAGCCTGAGCCTCAGGTGTCTTCATGATGGCGGTGATTTGCTTGCTGGTGAGCGTTGAATCGGCGGCAAACGTCGGGGGCGTGGCCAGCAGAGCGGCCGTATAGGAAATGAGTAAAAGAAAAGCTGTAAATGTCTTCATATCGTTAATTGTCGTGCGGGGGCTCTGCCGTTGAAAGTCTAGAAAGTGGTTGCTTGAAGATCGGCCATGACCTCCGTCGGGTGTTCTAGCGGGCGAGGGGGAAGAATTGAATGTTGAGTTGGCAGACTTGGTCGGCGTCTTTGGCCTGGCCGAGGGACTCGAAGTCTTGGATGAAGCGACGGATGAGTCGCTTTGCTTCGGGCATTTGGTCGCGGCGGACGGCGAGAGTGAGGCCGCTGATCTCTCGATCGCTAACATCGAATTGGCGAATTGATTTTGCGGCGTTGGCGATCATGGCTTCGTGGAAGCGTTTGAGTCCTTCGCTTGCGATGTCGTCGTCGGTTTTGACGAACTTTGAGACGCGCTTAATTTTTCCGCTCGTGCTTTTTTTAAGAAGTCCGACTTCGAGCAGCGTATCGATTGCATTGGTGAGCTCGGATTCGTTGACGGGAAATTGCAGGCGTTTGGCGATTGCGGCGGGTGTTCCGTCAAAGTCTTTGAGTAAAGTCATCTGCCGGATGGCGTAACAGTACCAATGGGAAATCGCGAGGAAGGTTTTCTGGTTGAGCTTCTTCGGGGCCTTACCTGAGGCGAGTTTTTTTAAGTCGTCGGCGAGAAGGTGTTTGAGGCGATTGCGGTTGGGGCCGGTTTTTTGAACTTTGGCAAACTCGATGAGATCGAGAAAGTAGTCGCGCTCGCGTGGCTCAAACTTGAAGTAGTGAACGAGGCTTCCGCTGATGGCATCGCCTGGGTGGCGCTGACCGTTGAGAATCATGTTGAGTGAAGTGGTTGAGCCGAGCTTGAGTTTGCGGGCCCAGAGACCAATTGACCAGCGGGGATTTTTCCGGCGCTTGTGAATAGCGTGATCTCGCAAAAACTCGCGATAATCGGTGTATTTGAGAACAGACTTCAATGTGGCTCCAGCTTAAGCGAAAGGCTTCCCTCGACGTACTCGTAGGTCGTCGACTCCGTGGTTGAACTCTGATTGGAATCATCAAAAGTGAGGGTGATAACCAGATCGAAATCGGTGTAGGTCGTTGGATAGGGATCGTTGCTTGGATAGCTGCATTGAATATAGGCCGGCGCTCGGAAATCATAGAGTCGACGGTAGCTGTTGGTGGCGGCATAGCGCCACATCTCCCAGCTCATACCATGGAGACGATAGCCTAGAAGTTGGCCGGAGTGCCCTTGTTTGATCGGACAGTGGAGCTTGCTTGCGATCTCGGAATCAAGCGGGAAGGCGTTGCGACTATCGGAAAGCAAGAGCGACGTTTGTGCACCGTCGTAATACATGTCGAGCGCAGTCGCGTCAGAGTGAATGGCGAGCATCTCAATGCGGGCTCGTGTGTGTTCAGGATTCTCACCCCAGTTGTCAGTCTTTAGGCGTTCCATCTCGGTTGCGGAGTAGGCGCGAACTTTTGCGCCAAGCAGATCGAGAAAGCTTTCGTCGGCGGGGGTTGAGTAGGTTCCCTGATGGTGAGCGAGTTCATGAATAAGAATGGCAATGGCCGTGCCGACATCGACCGGCTCAATGCGTCCGGAGCTAGAGGGAAGATAGAGTAAGTCGAGATTCAAGTATATCGGGTCGCCGACATGACTTCCGGTGACGGCCACTCGCGGTTGTCCGCCGATCGTGAAGCGCGCAGGGTTCGCAGCGCCAGATTCGAAGATCAACGCGGGTTTCGTTTTTAATTCTTGGGTCAGGCTCTGTTGGATTTTCTCAAGGAGAATTTTCTCGTTTCCAGAAACGCATCTTGCGGCAGTCAGGCAAGAGCGGACAATCCAGTCGAGGTTGAGATGAGCGTATTGGAAGTTCTGCTCGACGATGCCGCCGCCGTTTCCGGCTTGATCGCCGCCGCCACCGCGGGTACCGGCCCAGGTGTTCAGACCTATTGCGAGGAAGAGGACAAATCCGATTGCGCTGCTGTTGAGAGTGCTCATGTGAACAATCTAAGCGTAGGCATTTTCAGACATCAATAGGAGCCTGAGGGTGTGAGCAGGTTTGCTCACGATTTTACGGCGGACTGGGCCAGGTCGATGTGGTCGGTGTATCGAATTCGTTGGATGATCAAGCGGATGCGTAAGATAACTGGCTTTCAAATCTTGGTCGGAAGTTTTTGGTTCCTTGCGTCGCTTGTGGGAGGCGGCGCGTTCGGGCTTGCGCTCCACGCCATGCTGCCGGCCTCAGAGTATCGCGCGATCCTCGTTATAGCCGGTGCCGGGATTGGATTTCTGGCATTGCATCTGGCGATGGTCCGCCTGCTCTTGCGGCTGCTTCCAATTCCGATTGGAGATATTGCCCCGGGTTCGACTGCGGAACGGAACTATCATGTCTATCTGGTTTATATCTTTTTAGTTGTGCAGCCGCTGACGCAGTCAAGGCTGTTGCCAGTGCCGATGAGTCGGATCATGAATCGCGCGCTTGGGGCGAAGATTGCGGACAATACCTACACGGCTGGGGCGATTCTTGATCCGCAGTTTGTGACAATTGGAAGTTCGACCCTTTTAGGGAATTCGAGTCTTCTTGTGCCGCACGTTCTTGAAGGCGCGCGGATTGCGCATTTTCCAATTCGCATCGGCAGTCATGTGACGATAGGGGCACACGCCATTATCATGGCCGATGTTGAAATCGGGGACCGAGTGATTGTGGCGATGAACTCGGTGGTCGCGAAGGGAACGAAAATTGGCGATGGCGAAGTTTGGGGAGGAACGCCGGCGCGTCGACTATCCTAGGCCGGGTTGCGAAACCGGAAAACGAGGCATACTGTTTCGTTGTGAAAAGAAAAATCATCATTTTGTTGATTGCGCTGCTCTTGGTCCCCATCGGACTGTATGAATTTGCTCGTGATGGCGAGCGACCGTTGGTGACAAGTGCAGTGGATGTTGGAAAGACAATGGGTGCATGGAACGTCTCCAGCGTCGATGAGCGGCTCCGCGAGATTGAGACTGGGGCATGGGATGCAAAGCTTGCTCGTATCCGACCAAAACAAGAGAAACAGGTGTACTGGGCACACCGCGAGAAAACGAAGACGCCTGTTAGTTTTGTCTACATTCATGGTTTTTCAGCGGGCCCACTCGAGCTTGAACCAACAATTCAAAAATTGGCCGCGATGTCGAACGCCAATCTCTTTATCACGCGACTGCGGGCTCATGGTCTTGAAAGTGGTGCTGCTTTTCGTGATGTTAGAGCAGAAGAGTGGCTCGCGGATACGGTCGAAGCTATAGCTGTCGGTCATTTGATAGGCGAGAGAGTTGTCGTTGTCGGGATGTCGACAGGCGCCTCGCTTGCGCTGATCGCGACAGAGGCGGTGAGTCGTTATCGTCGTGAAATGAAACCTCATGGACTGATCTTGTTGTCGCCGAATTTCAGACTCGCCAACCGAGGGGCCGACGTTTTGATGCGAGAGGCGATGGCGCCGTTCACCGAGACGGTCATGCGACTTGTCGAAGGAGACGAGCACGAGTTCCCGTTACGCAATGAGTGGCACCGAGAACGTTGGACTTCGCGATATCCAATTGAGGGCGCAGTACAGCTGATGCGCGTCTTGAGAGCGGTTGCGAAATTGCGGCTTGATGACGAGTTGCTTTCGGACATTCCGCGTTTGTTGCTGTACACGGCAAAAGACACGGTTGTCTCGGTTGCTGAGATCGAGCGGCGTCTCGAAGTGTCGCACTCGGACGGATTGACGGCGGTGAACTGGGCGAACGGTGATCAGCATCAGCTGGCCAGTCGTGCATTCTCACCTGAAAAAACGGACGAGTTGGTGAACTTGATCGATCAATGGGTGCAGCTTCAGTCGTTCTCGGTCGTAGGACGCGGAAACTGAATTGTAAATCGCGTGCATGGTTGGTCGCGATCAAGGAAAAGACGCGCATCATTGGTTTCAGCAAGTCTCCTGGAGATGGTGAGGCCGATCCCAGTGCCGCGACCTTGCGGCTTAGTTGTGAAGAAGGGTTTGAAGAGTTGATCGGCGATCTCGGGGGGGATACTGGGGCCTCCGTTTTCAACCGATAAATACACCCATTGCGGATCTTCACGAACCTCAATGCGCAGCCAGCGTTCATCGGCCTCGAGCGGTGGGTGGCTCAACGTGATGGCATCGAAGGCATTGTTGATGAGATTCATTAAAATCTGTGAAACTTGAACAGGGCGCGCGATGATCGTGCTGTCAAGAGGCTCGATGTCGACTGAAACCTTAATTTGATTGAGACGGATGCGCTCCTGGCAGATGTCGAGCGTGGAGTCGATGATGTTCTTGAGATTCTCTGCACCAACGGGATCTGTTTCGCCAGAACGAGAGTAGCTCCGCAAGCCGTGAATAGTCTTCGATATCCGAGACACCATCTCGATAATTTTTTGAGAGCTCTCTCTCATTTCTGCATTGTCGCCGGACTTGGCTGCGGCTTCGAGAAGTGCGGCCTTTCCCATAATAACTGTGAGGGGGTTATTGATTTCATGAGCGATACCAGCGGCCATTTCTCCGAGGGCAACAAACTTAGACGCCGATGAAAGCTCGGCAAAGTTCTCTTTCATTTTCTCGGTCATATCGCTGAGGCCACGACTGAGAACGCCGATCTCGTCTTTTCGATCCTGTGCGCCTCGATCAAGCTGGATTGAGTCGATTCGTCCAGAGCCGATGGCATGCATCGACCGAGTGAGTGCTTCGATGGGAGTGAGCATGGACTCTGACAGCCAGCGGTTCAGCGCGAACGCCAAAAGCAGCAATGCGACAAAGACGCCGATCATCAGATTTCGAAAGAATGCAATGGGTCGTTCAATGTCGGCCTTCATGACTCGAAAGGCGAGCTTCCATGATGATTCGAAGTCGCTGTCGGCAATGCGTTCAAAGAGAACGGTGAAGGCATCTTGGGTCTCGTAGAGGAGGCCGCCATTGGCGAGTTTGCGTGGTTCGCCGCGAAGATCGGAGCTGCCGGGTTTGCCGAGGATCTCTGGGGATGCGTGGCCGCCCGATTCGAGACGCGAGTAAATACGCGTTCCATCTCGGGCAAAGATCTGGATGTCGGCGCGAATGTCCTGGCTCAGTGGCTCCGAGAGTGGAAGCAAAACATTTTGCAGGCGACCGAGTGGCACAGCGGCGACGACGTAGCCAACTTTGGGGCGTCCGGCCTGTTGGACTCGCGTGGCGAAAAGCACGGCAGGACGAAGTGGATTCTCGACATTAAAAGAATAGACAGGTCCAGACGTTCTATCGGCCCGATTGAAAAGGTCGTCTTGGTTGGATTTTACTCCCAAGTCCAACTGATTGAGGTCGATTTGGCGAATGCGGTTATGATCGTAGAAACTGATGTCTTGGTACATCCGATAGCCACGGCGGTAATCCTCAAAGCGATTGTGAATTGTATCGCGATCGAGGGTGCGAAAGAAGAAGGTGCTTTTTGCGAGAGTCGCCTGCTCGGCCTTGCGATTGATAAAGAAGTTTTCGACGATGAAAAGTGCCTGACGACTTGAGCGAGAAAGCTCTTGAACGGCCAGGTTGCGTAGAAATTTTTCGCCGATCACATAAAATGTGATGCCGAGGCAGAGTGCCGTGAGCAACATGAGGCTGGCGTTAAAGACAAAGAGTCGAGTTCGAATCTTCAATTGGGCACCGTTTTTCCGGCTTCAATCGTCGCTTTGCCGGCGTGGAGGGTGGCTTCATCTTCGATTCGACGAATCGCATTGTCGTTGAGAAGATCGACAGCCGCAATCTTTGTGCTGGTAACACCTCTGGCTTCAAAGAAATTTGAGATATTCTCTGTTTCAACTCGGAAGACGCCGTTTGCTGCAAAGCCCTCTGTGTTCTTCTTCAGATCGCAGAGTTCAATATTGCGGGCCATTGATTCAATAATTGAGGACTCCGACCACTCGACGTTGTTCGTGAATAAGAATCGCTGGGCCGTCCGAGCAAAGCGAACCGGATCATCGGTGGCGATCTTTTGCGCTTCTAATACGGCTTGAACAAGCCCGACGTCGACGCTGTAGCCACCGTCTGTTATTCCCAGGATTTCCTCGCGTACGGCGAGACCGCTGATGACAAGCTGGGGCCTGAGCTTGGAGGAGAGGATGGGGCGGAGTCCGGATTTGATCCCGGCGCTGAGTACGGGGTCCCAGGTATGTCCAGCATCGATTTCGCCTTCATGAATGGCTTTAGGGATTCGCTCCGGGGCGAATG
>JAEUWE010000347.1 GCA_016791465.1 Pseudobdellovibrionaceae bacterium | reverse complement strand
CTTCTTCACTTGTTCGTCATTCTCACTCGGTAGGATCGAGCACGTTGCATAGACGAGTGTGCCACCGGGCTTCACCATTGAGCTGTACTCATCCAGAATCTCGGCTTGAATGGTGCGCACGCGATCGAGATCTTCGGGCATGAACTTCCACTTGGCGTCAGGGTTTCGGCGAAGCACGCCAGAGCCCGAGCAGGGCACGTCGAGAAGGACGCGGTCGGCACTGTTCTCAAGACGTTTGATCGTTTTTCCCGATTCAATCAGTCGTGCCTCAACGGTGTCGATGCCAGCGCGAGCAACTCGCCTGCGCAGTTCGGTGATTTTATTTTCGTGAACGTCGAGTGCGATGAGTTTGCCTTTGTTTTTCATATTGGCGGCGATGGCCAAGGTTTTTCCGCCCGCTCCGGCACAGGCATCAATCACGCGCTCTCCGGGCTGTGCGCCGACAAGGTCCGCGACCTGTTGGCTAGCGCCGTCTTGTACTTCGAACCAGCCCTCTTTAAAGGCCGCTGCGGTAAAGATATTGCGCCGCTCTTTGAGGATCAGGCCATTTTTAGTTTCGTAAGCTTCATCGGTGCCAAGAGTCTCTTCCTCGGCGAGTCGCTCCTTCAGTTCGTCGCGCGTACATTTGAGCGTATTGGCGCGAATGATCACCGGCGCTTGGCGATTGAGCTCGCGCAGGAAGCGTGGCCAGTGAGTGCCAAGCTCTTTTGCTCCATTGAGATAGAACCAATCGGGAACGGACTCGCGAATGGCCATCGTTGTGGCGTCGGTGCCGCGCTCGAGGTCGGCAAGTTTGTCGGCGATGAGTGCGGGATTGAAAGACGAAAGCTCGGGCCAATTAGGGAGTGCTGGGCGGCCATCGCCGTTACCGGACATGATCGACTTTTCGACTAAATGAGCGGCGAGCCATCCCCAGAGATCTTCAACCGTCGGCATGCGTGTTTCGGTGTCCCAGCCAACAGCGTGTCCATAGCGGCGGAACCAGCGCACGAGTTCGTAAACGAGTTCGGCAAACTGGCGGCGATCGCGGGCCCCCATACTCTTTTCAAACTTGAACGCACGCTCGATGACTTTGTCGGCGTAGCGGCCTTCAAGCATGATGCGTCCTACAGCTTGCAGAGCAAAGCCGGCGACCGGGCGATGGAGCGGTATGGTTCCGCGTTCCTTGTGAACTTCACGCGACGAGCGAAATGGGTTTTTCAGGCTTGGGCCGCCGCTTGTTCGCTCAGGACGTTCGCTGTACTGGTCGCCATCGCGATCGATGCGACGTTTCGGCGTCCGTTCGCCGCCGCGGTCAGCTACGGGCTTCGGGCGAGGGCCGCGAGATTCCGCATTTCTATAGTCGGATTCAAATCCTGGCTTGCCGTTGCCGGGGCGAGCTGAGGTCGGCTTTGCTCCCGGCCTTGCGCCAGGGCCGGATCCGGGCCGAGCGCTCGGTGCGCCCGGGCGAGAAGAAGGTTTAGAACGTGAAGACGAGCCCTGACGAGATGAAGGTGCCATTGAATTGTCCGTCGCTCAAAAGGTGAAGGTGGTTCTTTATCCCGCCCTCAACAAAGAGGCCTGTTTGCCCCCATAGATTAAAAAAGCGAGCTCCTGCGATGAGTGAATAGTCCAGAGCGAGCGTGGATTCACCTGGTATTTGATTTCCGAACACACCAAGCCCCAATCCGACACCAAAATACAGGGGGAAACGGCTGGAGGCGTCGGGAAATGTAATGATTGGCATGATGCTGAACTTGGTGACCTCACCTTCGGCGAGCGCCAGGCGGCTGACGTCGAAGCGGAAGAGCAGATCCATCGAGTTCACCCACTCGCCCATGCGGTAGGTGAGGCCAAAGTTCCAGCGCCCCACATTGGTTTGATTGTCGGGAGCGCCAAACTTATAGGCATTGTCGTTTGCAAACCAGCCAAGATGCAGAGCCAGGTAGTGATCCGACGGGCCCGAGGCCGCTGGGCTTCGATTGCTTGTTCCGCTGCTGCCGCTGTCGCTTGATTCGGCTCCTTTTTCGTCAGGACGCTTGGGAGCCATGTACTTCGCAGCGGCTTGGCGACCAGTCCTGGGACTAAAGCGTTTTCGGCCGACGACAGCGCCGTTTGCGAGGTCTTCGCGAGATGGAGCGATGTCACCGTCCGCTTCGGAGGTGACCTCGACGGCGGCTTGGCCGTCATCGTCACGACCGGCGTGGGCATATGGAGTAAAAGCAGCATCGAAAAAAGGCAGTGCAAAGAAAAGACAAAGTAAAACGACTCTCATACATCCAGGTTCTTCCAAAAATGTCGCTATTCGCAAGTACTTGACGCACCGACTTGACCCGCTTTGCGCAAATCCCTAGAGTCCGGCGCCATGTCGTCCCGTCGTCGTTCTCGTGCAATGGCTCTTCAGTTACTTTACGGTCTTCACTACCAGCAGCAACAAAAGGCGGGTGGAGTGAAGGGCGGCCCTACGCCCATCCAAGGTCCAGCTCCGAAGCGAGGCCAGGAGCCGATCAATCTGCTTCGCGATTTCGTCGTCAATTTTGAGGTCGAGCCCGACGTCGCGGAGTTCGGCGGAGACATCTTTTTGGGTGTTTGTGCGAACTTGGAAGCGATTGACGCGATGATCGAGGCTAACGCTCGGCACTGGAAGGTCGCGCGGATGAGCTTGGTCGACCTCTCGCTTTTGCGCATGGCCTGCTATGAGATGCGGTTTGCTGTCGAAAAGGTGCCGCCATCAGTCGTTATCGATGAGGCCATTGAGCTCGCTCGCGAGTACGGTTCGACAGAATCAGCGTCATTTGTGAACGGTATTCTTGACCCGATCGGGCGAGGCCTCTGATTCTAGAGGGCAGTGACGCAATCTCATCTGTCAAAGACATCGCTCAATCAGTGTTGGTCGGAACCTTCCGATCTTTGGGTTGTTCTCAACCCCGAACAGAATCTCTGGATCGAACAGATCGATCCGTCGTTGAATTTGCTTTTGCGAAGAACCTATGTGCGCGCCGAAAGCAAAGCAAAGGTGGAGTCCGATGTGCCTGTGTTGGTGGCAGCTCCTCCAGGGCATCCGGCACCGCGTGTGTTACTACTTGAAAATCAGGACGAGCGCGGTTGGCTCTCTTCGGTCCTTAAGATTGCGAGCGGACTCAAGGTGAATTCAGTCACTGTGTTTCCTCCGAAAGCATGGAGTGCGCCGAGCGCTTCGCGATCGGGAGAGAAAGCGGGCACGGAGATCCGATGGGTGGAGTAGATTTTTTTGCGACATTGAAGTCGATTTTAGAAACAGGCGAGGGGATTGAGGCGCGAGAAGTGCCAGCGCCACCTCCGGAGCTTGAGCCCTGGACGGAATCGAGCGTTGATCGCGTGAAGAGCTTTGCGGATCTTGGTCCTTACTTTCCTGCGATTTTCCGCATTGAAGTTCAGCCACGAGGTTTTCGGCTTGTCGAAGCTGTGATTGAGCGCGAGCGATTGACGCCACGGCGGTCCGTGATCATTGAAGCGAAAAGCGGCGTAAAAGTTCCGGCTGTGCAGGTGGGGCAGGTCGCGCGCTGCGATTCGCCGTCGGTGCTTCGAGCGCTCGGCTATCAGGGTGTCATTGGTGAACACGGTGCGCTGCTTTCGATAGGAGTGAGTCCGACTGAGCAGTGGTGGATTGTCGACGATCGCCCGGAATTGTTTCGCAAAAAAATGTGTGGCGATATTGGTCGTCACATTTTGGCGGAGGCGCTTTGACGCAAAAACAAGGCACGATCTTTATCATTGCCGATGGCACGGGTGAAACCGCAGCGACAATGATTCGAGCGGCTCTGGTGCAGTATCAAGACACCGATATCAATATCGTGCGTTCAAAAAATATTCGGACCGAGGCACAGGTTGAAAGCATTATTGCCGATGCTGTTGAGGCTCACGGCATTATTATTCATACCGTCGTTAGCCCTCAGCTTCGGCAGTTGATTCAAGAGCACGCCGCGGCCAAGGGGCTCCCGAGTGTCGACTTGATTGGTCCGTTGCTTCAGTCGCTTGATCAGTATTTTGGTGTCGCCGCTGGCGGGAACAAGAGCGTCGGAATTCTGCGCATGGTGGATGAGCGCTACTTCAAACGCGTGGAAGCAATCGAGTACACGGTGAAGCACGATGACGGTAAGTGCCTGACGGATCTTGATGATGCCGACATTATTTTGGTCGGCGTTTCGCGGACTTCGAAGACGCCACTTTCGATTTTCTTGAGCCATAAGGGCTGGAAGGTTGCAAACGTCCCCTTGGTTCTCAATTCGCCGCTTCCGGAAAGTCTGTTTAAAGTCGATCAACGAAAAATTGTTGGGCTTTTGATCGATTCGGATTCGCTTTCAAAAATTCGACGCAATCGCCTTGAGAAATTCGGGCAAGACCCTGGCGGTGAGTACGCGCGTCTTGGTTATATCGAAAAAGAGATTCAATACGCACAAGAGCTTTTCAAACAGAATCGCCGTTGGCCGGTTTTCAATGTCACCGAGCGTGCGCTTGAAGAAACGGCCGCTGAGATCGTGCGGATCATCGCCTCGCGTATGGGGCTTCCTGACAAGATGTCGTTTTAAATTTAGCGGCATCGGTTCGTCGGCCGGACTCACGCGGGTCAGCTTCCGGCGCCGGAAGTAAAGATGCGTCAATTCTCGTGTGTACCTGCCGCAGATTTAGAACGTGCCGATGGCAAGGTGGAAGGCGCCAGGGTTTTCGTGCGCGCCTGCCCAGAGTTTACGGTCAAGTTTGAAGCCGTACTCAAGACTGAGATAGATTCCGCCGGTAAAACCGAAGCGCAGGGCAATGCCGGCGGTGTCACGGTAGGGATCCTCGATTGGAAGTTGCGAGAGTAGCACGGCGCCGCCGTCGTAGAAGAATGCGCCGTCCATGATCCAAAACAGTGGGAAGCGCAGCTCTGATTTTATCAAAAAATAGTATGAATCTGATGAAACGTAAAAGTCGCGCAGGTTTTCGACGCCGAGTTGGTAACGATTTGGAACACGATCGCGATCAATGCCATCAAAGCCGCGAAGTGTAGAGCGCCCACCCAAGAAAAAAGCCTCTTGCCATGGGACTGAGTTCGCGTGGTCGCCGACGTTCACAACATAACCGGTCCTGAGCGAGGTCGCGAGAATCCAACGGGGGTTTCCGAGAATGCGATACGGATAAGAGGTCGATGCAGAGACTTTTGCAAACTTGATTCTCTGTGAGGCGTCGTCAGAGCTTCCAAGCAGAGGATCGGAGTACTCAAGAGAAAGATAGGAATAGCTGCCTTTGGTTGGATAGAGCGGGTTATCGCGATAATCAAAGGCGACAAAGGGGCCGACTTTAGCGACGTTTTGTGTTTGTTTGATCTCATAGGTTACGCGATCAAAGAGGTTCTGACTTGAAAGTGTATAGGCGGTGAAGCTCAGGCGAATGTTTCGTGTGAAGTCGCGCTCGATTTGAAGAGAGAGGGCGTTTTCTTCTTGGATGATTGCATTCTTGGTGATGCTGTCGTAGTCGCCTGAGAACTTTAGCTCGCGGGTCAGATTCATTCGACCGTAGTTGCGATCACCCAAGATATAAGGTTCGAGATAGGACAGCGTGATTTTATGCTCGAGGTAACTGATGCTTGGGTCGGTGGAGTAGCTGGGGTCGACTCGGCTTGAAACGGACCGAGCGGTACCCCAGAGATTGCGGTAGGCCACACCCGCATATCCGCGAAAGATAAGATCTCGGTCCTGCACGATTCCAATTCCGGATTCAAAGCTTCCCGGAGAGGCTTCCTCAAGATCGACGATGACGGTTCTGCTTTCGGCGGAGGCTCCCTCTTCAAGAGTGCGAATGCCGACTCGCGAAAATAATTTCAGCTTATTGAGATGAAAGACCGAGTCATCACGAACGGCGGGGGTGTAGACGTCGCCCGGCTTGAAGCCGAGCTCGCGAAGAATGACTTCGTCTTTTGTGATCTCGTTGCCTTGAAGCACGATCGAACCGACGGTGACCTTTGGGCCTTCGGCGATATTGAACTCGATCGTCGCCTGAGTGCTGGCCTCGTTGTAGACGACAAGCCCCTCTTGCTCGTTTAAGATCTTCATCTCAATAAACCCCTCGGAGGCGTAGAACGGCTTAAGGGCATCAATTGCACTATTGAGATCTTTGATTCGGAGGGACTCATTGGTTTTAATCGGCAAGAGATTCAGAAGTCGGAGCTTGGAAAAGGCGTTGACCCCTTCAAAGCGAATCTGTCGAATGATGGTGAGCGGGCCTTCGTCAATGGTGAGATAGAGAGTTGCTTGTGAACCATACTTTTTGTCGTTTGGCGATGAAGTGAGGCCTGAGCCAAACTCGGACCGCCACGCTTTTACCTTGGCGCGCAAATAACCTTGGTTCTGCAGTTCCTCTTCAAGGTTTTTGATGCCGGCCTCGATATCTTTTCGGTTGTAATAACCTTCGCCGATCAGATCACTGGAAGAGCTTTTGATGTAACGAGCGTAGTAGTCGCCATTTCGCGAGATATTGCCGGCAATGTTGATCTTTTTGATGCGAACTCGTGGCCCCTCTTCGATATCAAATCGAATGCTGCGGCGGAATTTACTGTCTTCCTGTTTTTCTTCCGTTTTTATCTGAATGTGGGCGTAGCCTTCGTCTTGGTAGAAGCGCCGAAGCCGTTCAGCAAGCTCTGGCGCCGGAGTTGTCACAGTTCCTGTCAGTTGTTCCAGATTCATGTTTTTAATCAAGTTCGAATCAGAGACTGAGCTCGCGCCATTGAACTCAAAACTGTACTGCCAGGGGCTTTCAATGCTGATATTGACGCGCACACGCTCTTGTTTTTCGTCAAAGGTTGGTTGCGGATCGGCGATGCGAGCAATCAGATAGCGCTGATCTTTGAGGTCTTCGTCGATATCGTGCACGAGCGCTTGGAGCTCGTCTTCGTTGAGGATGCGACCCTTGAGTGAGCGAACCTTTTTTTCGATTCGAGTTTGAAGCTCTGGATTGGCCGTGTCGATTTGAACTCTGTCGATTTTTGTTGGCAAACCTTCTTCGACGATGACTTTAATTCCGACTTCGGTGTCGCCAGCGGTTTTGAACTCGACTTCGGCATTCATGGAGCGGTAGCCGCGCTTGCGGTACTCGGCTTGAAGATTCTTGATCGCTTCGATCAGCTCTTTGCGCTCGAGAGTTTTATTCTCATCGATTTGCAGAATCTGTTTTACTTCGCTATTCGAGAACGCGCGATTGCCGACGATATCGATCGACTTGATCTTGCGAAGCTGCGTCGCCACGAGTAAAAGCTCAGGTCCATCGCCCGTTTGTCGAGAGACGACATTGATTCCCGAATAGAGACCTGTCTTCATCAAGTAGCGAACGATGTCGTCGACTTCAGCAAGAGTGATCTCGCGTTCGAAGATGTGCGGGAACTTCGTTTGTAGTGTTCGACCTTGTTGGAGAGAGACACCTGTGAACTTGAGTCGATGAGCATGTGCCGCAGTCGGCACCCAGAGTACGAGCGCCAGTGTCGACACGATCAGGTGTCGGGCGGTGCGGTTGCGCCAAAAGGGAGGGGTGCGGCTTCTCATCGCTTTATTTGAACTCGAACTTGTATTCGAAGTCGAGGCCGACCTTGTTTTGGTTGCGACCTTCTTGATCGGTCGTGTCAGTCGTTTCACCGCTCTCTTGGCCTTCGACGCTCACAACGACCGAAGTTTTATCGGTGAGTCGGTAATGGGCGCGTCCCTCGGTCTTGAGCTTCTTGCCCCAGGTCTGGCTACCGGAGACGCCGAGCTTACGGTTGAATTCTTTTTTTACGATGATGCGCTGAGCGGATTCGTCGGTTTTGTCAAAGCCTGCCGAATATTGAACATCCAGGCCGATCTTGCCGGTGACTTTTTTGACTAACGGGTTGGCCACAGCGCTGAGGACTTGAAAGCCGGCCGCGGAGCCCTGCTGCTGGCTGTTAATTTCAGTGTCGAGCTGTTGATCGGTGGCACCGAGCGCAAGCAACGAGAGCAGGTCACGCTCGGGGAGCGGCGGAACGCTTGAAAGTGAGATCTCAGGCTTCTTGGCGTGGCCTTGAACAAGCAGGCTCACGTTGTAACTATCGACGCGAGCACGGGCTTGGACGTTGATCTTCGGATTGATCTCCAAGGGGTCGTCAAAGTTCAAAACAGCGCTCGTCACGGTGAAGATATTCTCACGGAAATTGACCTTGGTTTCGCCAGTGGTCCGGATCTGTCCCTCAATCGCAGCCTTGGCGGGGTTGCCGAGAATGCGGAGCTCGCCCTGGGCCATGCCTTCAATCATCTCATTTTTAAGTGCGAGACCATTTGAAAGATCGACCTTGACGTCGACGACGAGCGGTTGGAACGACTCCTCGAGAAGAAATCGTGGTAAGAATTGATCGCGCTTGAGGTTGTCGGTTCCGGTACCGCCGCTATCATCGTCGCCGAAGTCTTTAGCCATCAGTCCGTCTTTGACGACGTAATTGCCTTTGAGGAGGAAGGGGAACCAGTTTCCGCTGAACGAAAATTCACCCGAGCCGTTGGTTTTAATTTTGTCGGGGAGATTGAGAGAGATGCGATCGAAAGTTCCAGTGACATTCACGGGAACTTGTTTGCGACCCAGAATTTCAAGGCCGCCAGTCGCTTGGATTTTGCCACTGGCAAAGTCGGACTTCAGGCTGTTGATCACCACTTTTTTGTGATTGAACACGATATCGCTTTGAATGTTTTCAAAGGGGTAGCCGAACTCTGGGAATTTTAAAAAACCACGGTCCACAAGTGCCGATCCCATGACATCGGTTCCACTCGGACCGGACTTGATTGAAACGGCAATCGACAGCAGACCGCGCAATTCTTCAAAGAATGGCGTGAAAATACTGAGCAAATTCATGTCGATTTTTGAATTGAGCGAGAGATCAATCGGATGTGTACGAGGCGCGCCATCGGCGCTATCGCGATTGGCCAGTCGAAGATAGGTGTTGTCGCCGAGAACTTCAAACTTTCGGATGTCCATGACGCCGTCTCGCATCGTGATCTCGATTGGCTCTTGATTGGAGAGTTCGATGGCGCCTCGCTTGAGGGCGAGCTTTTCGATATTGGCACTGCCGGACGACGCCCAGAAGCCGCCGCGAGGAGCTTTGAGTGAGATCTTTGAAGTCAAATGGCCTTCGAAGTCGCGTCGTCCTTTTGGGCCGGCGATGGCTGCAAACATTGGAGCAAAATTCCAATCCTGTGATTGAAACTCGAGTAAAAGTGGCGCTTCTGGGGTGAGCGGCCAAACAAAATCACCGGTGACGAGGTCGCCAAGGAAGCGGCCTTTCCCTTCGATCGTTTTTGACGTGAAGCGGACGTCGTAGCTGCTGTCGGGTACTGTGGTTTCTGCAATCGAAGTACGAGTAATCGTACCTTTCATCGTCGCGTCAGGTAAAAGTACAGGCCCTTTCAGTGTCATGTCGAAGTTCAGAAGCCCCGAAAGAGCAAAGCCTGAGTCAGAGATGAGATTTGTTTCTTCGAGTTTGAAACCACGGCCTTTGGCTTCGGTGTCGATCGTGCCATCGGGATGTCCAGTTCCGGTCATCTGAATGATCGCATCGCCGTGGCTCAGCTGAATGCGCTCCGAACGAACCTCACCGTTCTTCGATTTGACGTCAAAGTGAATGATGTCGTAGTTCTCGCCAGAGATCATACCTTTAAAGAGGCTGCTTTTTAAGTCGTAGCTGAGGCGATTGAGAGCGAAGGGGCCATTGGCTTTGACTGATGCCTGCCCTGTTCCGGTCAGAGGAACGGGCAGGGTGAACTTGCGGGAGAAAACTTTAAGGAGATCGCGAGCATCAAAAAAGGGAACACGCATCTGTGTGTTTAGCGTGTTTGTTTTAAAGTCGATCGCGAAATCACCGGAGTATCGTGTGGTCGTATAGAACCCTTGAATACCACTGAAGCTAAGGCCGCCTGACTTGTAGCTGACTGTGGCTTTTGGGTAGCCGAGCCAAAAGTCTTCAAGCCACAGATCTTGAGCATCAGCTTGCATTGAGAATGTGGCCGCCTTCGAGTCGCCCGAGGTTTCACCTTTGAGTTTGAGTGCGCCCTCGAGTTTGAGATCTCCAAGTGAGGACATATCTTTCATTGAGAAACGGTCGGCTTCATAATTGAGTTTGAAGCCCGTTTTATAAAACACTTCGCCAGAACTGCGTCCGGTCGAATTCGGCATTTTGATATCCGCTTTGTAGGCAAACTTTTCGAGATCGAACGTGAATTCGCCGGTGGCTTCAAATTGCGGAATGCCGGCGATAGCTCCCTTCGGCGTCCGGCCGCGTGCAAGTTCTCCCTGCACGATCGCGTCCTTACCTCTAAACGACCCTCCACAGCGAATGTTGAACTGCGGGAACAGGCGCGATTCGCAGGGGAACTCGCCATCAGCAGTCAGCCAAACGGGAATGGGACCAACGCCCATCTTGGTCATGAAGTCGTGCAGCTCCACCGAAACTTTTAAAGCATCGATACGCATCAGCCACGGCGTGCGGCCATCAGTATGAGGTGTTGTGCCTTCGCCGATACGAATGGCCTTCAGGCTGGCCTTTCCTGCGACTGACTCTGTTTTCAGCTCAGGCACGAAGAGCTGTTTTCCATCCCAAAGACCATCGGCCTCGATCTTGTCGATCCAGATGCCTTGAACTGAGTAGTCCGTTGCGCGCAGCTGAAACTGCGCCTTCCAAGGTGTCTGGGCATTTTTTTTACTGGCCTGTAGGCGAACCGTCATCGCCCCCGTCATGGGTGGCGTGGGCTCGGCGTCGGCAATTGACTTTTGGAGCCAGTCCCGTGTGGATTTGATATCGATCTCCATGTCGCTGTCGATCGTGCCGGCATCAAAACTCAGGTTTTCAACGTCGCCGTCGAGTCGTCCATTCCATCGGAACGACGAAGCTCCGCGGCGGATTTCGGCGCGATTGAGTGTGATGAACTTTGGCGCAAGCTCGATGTCGAAGTCGGGCGAGAGGCGGATGGCGCGATTGCTCTTTCGGTCGATGGCCAGAATGGATTCGGCTTGGGTTTTCAATTCAAAGTGCCGACGTTGGCGAAGCAGGGAGACGTTGAGTTGGTCGATATCAAGCTTGAGTTGTTTCGCCGGAATTTCAATCTGTGCGTTTATGTTTTTGATTTCAATCTCAGACACCGGGATGGAGTTGAGGGCTTTGAAGAGGCCCTCAAGCGGCTTTCCTCCCGAGGATGGAAGAGGTGGAACGGTGACCGAGAAACTTGTGCCGTTGATTTCGAGACGGCTTAAGCCGACCTCGCCGCGAATAATCTGCAGGAGTGAAAGATCCGCAGCAATTTCCTGAATAGTGAGAGGTGAGAGGATCGAGTCGAACTTCGCAGTGGGGAGAATGCGAACGTCTGTGAGTTTGACCCCGAGAGGAATGAAGCGAAGCTCGACCGATCCCGGCAAAATGCGGACGGGAAGATGTTCGCGACTGAGTCGATCGACAGTCACCAAAATCGTGGATCTCACTTTGGGCAGTGTTTGCGAGATGACCGTGCCGACGCCAAAGGCAAGCAGCCCGGTGAGAGCGATGAGAATCAAAAAGCGTCGACTCAAAAAGCGTCTTATAAAACGCGCGCCGTTCATGGGGCCTCTTCAATCCACTGCTGGAGTAGAGTAGAGGCTGAGCGATAAGACGGCCGAACTCGAGTGAGGCTTCGCATCAGTTCGATGGCTGTGACAGTATCACCGAGGCCCCAGAGCGCTCGTGCACGCGCATAGGTGAGCGCAAAAGGTGTTTCGGGATCGCCAGCGTACTTGAGTTCCAGATTTTCTACCTCTCCCAATGCAGAAGCATACTGACGACCGAGAATCAGAACTTCAAGAAGTAGCCAATCGAGTCGTGGCGAGAGCCGACGGTTTTCGATGAGTTTTGCGCTTTCGCCATGCAGGTCCATAAACAGAAGCATCAAGGCCATGTCGTAGAGCTCGGACTCGGTTGCGGTCGTCGCTCGTCTTTTGAGTTCTTTTAAAATGGGCTTTGCTGCTTTTTTTAGATCATCGGGGAGCTGGTCGAACTTTCGCTCAAGCTCGGCTTTCGGTGGCGAGTGCGCAAGTGCGTCTTCGACCATGATTTGGGCTTCGCGAAATGCGAACTCATTTTGCTCTTTTTTAAGAATCGGATCGTCGGGATCGAAAGCCTGAATTTCGTCGAGAACTTTTCGTTCTTGGCTCAAAAGGCGGTTGACGCGTGCGTAGTCCAGGCGTCGACGCAGATCCTCGCGCTTTTCTTCATGGGCCTGTTGGAGGCGGTGCATTTTCTCAATCCGTTGCTTGGCGGGGCGAGGATCAAATGCGTCGAGCCCATCGGATTCGACAAGGTCGTCGAGCCCATCCTCTTGAAATTCAATTCCTTCAAAGATCGCATCGATTTCGATCGGTTCAATTTCAACACGGGTGAGCTTGATCGCTTCAATGAGCGCCGCCCAGGGCAGTGGTTGATCGCGCTTCATGTTGCGCAGGCACTGAGAAAACAACGGTTTTAACTGATGGCTGTTGACGAGAAAGCGAGTGAGAGTGCGAACATCTTCACTCGACAGCACATTGGCATCCCAGCGCGGCAGCAGCGCATCGGCCACGACTGCCGGATCGCCATGTTCAATTAAGAGTTGCCGAATTTCTGTTTCCAGAGACGAGTGGATCACCATCTAATTCTCAATGATTTTCAGCTATTTGAGGAGGAAACAGCACAGACCTCATGCGCTATTGCGACAACGGTCGCGAGCCTTTGGTCTGGCAGCATGAGCGTCAATTCCCGTAAGCTTTTCCTTCGGCGCCATTGCCGTTACGCTGTTCAAACATGAAAGTTCATTCGATTCGACTGGATGGCGAAATTCCAGTGTCCCTGCTGCGATCTGAAGTTGAGAAACTGTTGGCACTCCAACAGGCCGGGGGGCTATCGATTCGTTTGGCGCGAACACCTCGCGATTTTCTTGATGCATCGAATTTTTTGCACGGAATGTCTCCGGACGGATCACCCCTGTCGTCGAGTAGCGGGTCGATTCTACCGATGGTCGAGAAGCATGTTTTACTTCCAGGCTTTCGGAAAATCTTGATTCATTTGAATGGTCGACTGGTCTCGGTGGTGTCGCTCCTACCTCGCGGTGTGCTGCCGATTCCTGTTGAAGCCTTCCTCTCGCTCGAATCTGTCGATGTGGCCGAGTTTCCAAAGATCGAATCGTGGATTGAAGTCGCCAATAGTCGCCTCACAACGGAGGCTGAAGCGCTGTTGCTGGCTCTCGCGATTTTCGAGGTGGTGCTGGTGCGCGATCGTCGCACACGTGTCGCGCTGGTCTTTTCAGAAGAACCGAAGTGTCTTGTCAATTTGCTTGGACGGCTGGGAATGACAGGTGCGGTGCGAAAAGTTGGCGGAGGGCCGGTTTGGGTTCTTATTCCGCCTGCTGCGACGGCACTGGAAGACTGCTTGCAACCGCTTCGGTCTCGCGGCGTCGATGATTTATTTTCGGAAGTGCGCTCGATTGAACCGTTGAGTTTTGAAACGCTTGAGGGTGTTGTTCGATTTCGTCCAGCGATATTGGAGACGCTTTCGGAGTCGAAGCGAAAAGAAATTGCAGCACTTTATCCGCGGGACAAAGCTTATCAGTTCCTGTTCTCGCCGCAGTTTCTTGAGACGCTCAAGCACGCCGAACGATTTGTGGTGCGATTTCCCGCGAAGATCACCTGGTCCAACGGTTTTGGGGTGAGCGGCATTGCGTTGGATATTTCTGAGTCGGGGATTCGCTTTCGGTCTGAGTCGGCGCCTGTGCCACAGGACGCTGTGCGTGAGGTCTTGATGATGCTCCAGGTTGATGCGCTTCAGTCGATTCAGCTGGATGCTGTCATAAAACGCGTTTCGCCAGATGGCGCGGAGTGTGGTCTTTGGGTCAATGCGAACAGCGTTCAGTTTAAGTATCTGGTCGACTGGATTCGTCGCTCGCCGTTTGCGCAGAAGACAAAAAGCTAAAGATCGTTGACGTTCTCCCGATTCGGCTCCGATGATCGTCCCGCTCAAGCGGAGGGATGGATGATGGAAAGTCGGAGTTCAGTCGGGATTGTATTGCGAGTGGTGGCGTGCGGTTTTGTCTTGTCGCTTACGTCGGTCGCTTTATCTGAAACGAGTGGAGTTGCGACGGCCTCGGCACCGGTTCAGACTGTGGATCCAACTGTTCTCAAATGGTCGGGAAATTTGCGGCATCGCTTTGACTCGATTCGAAATGAATCTCCTGCCGCCGGCAAAAACGAGACTTACGATCAGACGCGTCTCCGTTTACGTTTAGGAGCGATGGCCAACCCTGTTGAGAACCTCAAGATTGAGATGCGACTGGCCACTGGGACCGGAGGAACGAGCACCAACCAATCTTATGGCGACACGATCAAAGGTTCTCGTAACTATGACTTCAAGCTGGATCGAGCGGCATTTGACTACGGTATAAATGACTTCATTCGCGTTGCCGGTGGTCGCATGGCGAATCCGTTCGTACTCGTAGGTGAGAACGATATGCTGTTTGACTCCGATCTTAACTTTGACGGCACCGCATTTCAGCTTGGTCAAAATTGGGGTGACGTCGAGGTCGGCGTCTCCGCCGGACTTTTCATTCTTGATGAAAGCAAAGATACGAGTGCTGCGTCGGCTTCGGATGTGCGCCTTGATGCACTTCAGGTAAATGCCAAAGTCAAAATGGGATGGATGGATGTCATCGCGACGGCTGCCGAGTATACTTATAACGGTGTTTCTCAACATGCTGCGATTGTCACCGGCGATTTCGCTGGAAACTCGAATAGCGGTGGCGTTTACACTTATGGCTACAGAGTGACAGCCTATGGGTTGGAACTGCAGACGGCGATGTCGGAGATTCCAATTCGGGCCTACATCGAGATGGCACAGAACGCTGAGGGCGCTGAACGCACGGCTTCGGTTGTTGGGCTCAGACTGGGGCAGGTCAAAAATGTCGGCGATTTTGCGATGGGTTGGGATTATCGCGAGGTTCAAAAGGATGCGACACTTGGAATTCTCACCGACGCCGAAGCATTTGGTGGAGGAACGGATGGCCGTAGCCACCGGTTCACGGCAGGTTACGGCGTGAACAAAAGCCTTTCGGCGTGGCTTGCGTTTCTATCGGGAGAGAAGGGGATCTCGGCAGGTGCGGCACCTGCCGGTCGTCAGCGCATCACGTTGGATGCGCTTTTTAAGTTTTAAGAACTATTCGACTTTGCAGACTGTGTACGTTTCGCGCGTTTGGCCGATGATAGAGAGTGTCTGACTGTTTGGCGACACTTCAATAGTCACTTGGCCTTCGCCGCTTCGTGTTCGGAGCGTCAATGTCCTCTGATTGAGTTCCCATACACCATCGATTTGGTCGACTTGCGATGTCGCCTGCCCCTGCGCATCGATAACAAATTCGCTGAACTTCATCGTGCAGTCAGTTTTAAAAGTCGCCAGCTTTAAATGGCGCTCGCCCTGTTGGTCGACAACGGCACACCACGATTGGCCATTCGCCAAGGGTAGACCACAGCTGCCGCCAGCTGGAACCTTTACTGTTCCGGTTTCACCGCCGACGGGTCCGTTTCCGCCGCCAGCAGGTTGATTTCCGCCACCGCCGTTACCGCCGCCGTTACCATTTGAAGAACTTCCGCCTCCGGCAGCGCAGCCGGCGAAGCAGAGAGCCGATACTGTCAGTGCAATAAACCGCATCATGAATAGCTCCATTCTTATTTGTTCACGCGTTCGACGTATTCGCCGGTCCGTGTATCGACACGAAGCACGTCGCCTTCGCTGATGTGCATCGGAACATGAACGACATAGCCTGTCTCCAAAGTTGCGGGCTTTGTCGCACCAGTGACGGTGTTGCCTTTGAAGTTGGGATCAGTTTTTGTCACTTTCAAGTTCACAGCATTTGGAACGTCAACGCCGATGGCTTTGCCGTTATAAAACACGATGACCACTTCGAGATTCTCGAGGAGGAAGTTTTTCGAATCGCCGACGTCTTCGTCGTTGAGCGTGATTTGCTCGTAATTGGTTTGATTCATGAAGGCGTAGCCGCTCTCGTCTTTGTAGAGGAACTGCATCTCTTGAGTCGAAATATCGGGAACTCCGAATTTTTCACCCTGTTTGAATGTCCACTCACGGTTTTGGCCGGTGATGAGGTTGCGGGCTTTGCAGCGCGTGAACTGGTTCCCTTTGCCTGGCTTAACGTGTTGGAAATCCGTGACGGTAAAAGGTTCGCCTTCGACGAGAATTTTGAGACCTTTTTTGAAGTCTGAAAGTTGATACATGAAGTCCTCCGAGACTCAATGTGTCGCTTATCAGACTCGTCTGGTCAACGGTCGCGACCGAGCTTTTCGAGAAGTCGCTCTAGTTTTTTGCGCTTTTTTTGAGCGGGGTCGTCTTGAATCGGATGTTCCGCCGCTTTTTGCGCCGTGCGATCGGCTTCGCGCGCAAGGGTGATCACGTCCTCTTGTGGAATTCCCAGGCGTTTACCGAGCAGGGTCAGACGAGTCTCAAGGTCGGCCCGTGGGCCGAGGTGGCGAAGTGCGCGCCCAAGCACGGCAAAGGCTCCTTCGAGATCATTGCGTACAGTTAAGGCATCCGCGATGGAAAGTGCACGATACGCTTCGCGATCGGCCCGCGAAGGATCACGTTTTTTCTCAGCCTCACTGAGCGGCTGTGGGGGCGCGACGTCTTCTTTTGACCACTCAAAGACATCCTCTTCAAATTCGTCGGCGGTGAGGAATTCCCACTTCTTCACCATCTTCGCTGCGCGCTCGTGCTGAGGGCTTAAGAAGAGCACCATTTTGAAGGCCTGCAGTGCGTCCTTTGGTCGGCGCAATTCAAGATAGGTTTCACCCATCAATTGAAAGGCCAACAGGTTGTCAGGCGAGAGTTCGGTTGCCTTGGCGAGCTGCTCAAGGGCGTCAGTGAAGTTGCGTTTTTCGATGAAGAGGCGGGCGAGTGCGATGCGGCCGGCTGCAAAGTCGGGATGGAGGCGAACGCCACGAGTAGCAACCTCCAGCGCCTCACTGATCATGCCGAGCCGACGGTAGGCCTCTGACAGTGGAGCAAAGACGCGGCTTGCCGGATTTCGCTGATACTCGATCTGGCAGCGTTCGACAAATTCAGCATTGGGAACCGCATTCGTATTTGAAATAGAATGGTTCGGGGTCGTGTTGTCGATTTCCGCCATGCCCTATTGTTGCACTGCGACTTTCGCGCTTCAAGTCTTGCGATGAAGGTATCGCCGGGATTTGATTGAGCGCTGTGAATCCTATCCGCACTTTGACAATTCTTGGAATTGACCCCGGCACCCGAAACCTTGGCTATGGCTGGATCGAGGTTGATGCGAATCGACCGGAAGATGTTTATGGTCGCGGCTGCGGCGTCCTTCGGGCGTCGGCCAAAGATGATGTCGCGACGCGTCTATCGATCCTCATGGGCGAGCTTGAAAAAGTGATCGCCGACTGTCGGCCGTCGATCGTGACCGTTGAAAAGGTTTTTCTCGGCAAAAGCGTTGAGAGTGCCTTTGTCTTGGGACAGGCGCGCGGCGTTGTTTTGGCGTTGGCGGCCAGATCGGGAGCGATGGTGCGAGAAGAGGCCGCCGTTTCGGCAAAGAAAAGCGTGACCGGTAGCGGTGCATCCGAGAAAACCGAGGTTCGTTTTATGCTCTCAAAACTGCTCAAGATGGGGCAAGAGCTCGACTCGGTACCGCTCGATGCAAGTGATGCGTTGGCGCTGGCCTACCACACATGGCGCAGGCTCTGTGTGGAGACGATGCTTGAAGGTCGCGTTTAGCGATAGGCCTGAGTCGAATCGGCGACGAGTGTACGAAAAGAGGGACTCTGTGATTGGTCGTTTAAAGGGAATCGTTGAAAGTCGTGGCGTTGAGACTCTGGAGATCGACGTGCATGGAGTGGTCTACGAGCTCACGTGTTCGCTTTCAACGCTTGAGTCGCTTGCCGTTGGTGAACCGGCCGTGGTTGAGGTTTACACGCATCTTCGTGAAGATCAGCTTTCACTTTTTGGTTTCAGCACCAAGCTTGAAAAACAACTCTTCTTGGCGCTGCTTTCGGTGAACGGCGTTGGTCCAAAGATGGCGACGAAAATTCTCTCCGGGGCCGCGATTGAACACATTGCGCGCTCGATTGAATCCGGTGACGTGAAGGCTCTTTCGCAGCTTCCTAAAGTTGGCAAGAAAACCGCCGAACAGCTCATCGTTTCACTCAAGGGTAAGCTTGGAGACTTTCTTTTGCGTGCGGATGGGCGCGCTGCGGAACCAATGCCGCTCAAGGTGACAGACGCACGATTTGACGGCGGACGCGCTGAGATCGCGTCGGCTCTGCAGAATCTTGGATTTCGATCAGTTGAGATCGAGCGCATGGTGCAGCAGATGCCGGAGGATATCTCAGTTGAAGCCGGTGTGCGCTTGGCGCTGGCACAGATTGGAGGTCGTTAATGGAGATCGAGTTAAGAAATCCAATTATCAAAGGTGCTCTTGAGCCACGTGAGGCGACATTTGAGAACAATTTGCGCCCACATCGATTCGAAGATTTTCCCGGCCAACACAAGGTCAAAGAAAAGCTCGCGGTTTTTGTTGAGGCCGCTAAAAAACGAAGTGAGCCACTCGACCATATTTTGCTGAGCGGTCCTCCGGGCTTAGGTAAAACGACCCTCGCACATATCATCGCTGAAACGATGGGTGTTGAATGTAAGACGACGTCGGGTCCTGCGCTTGATCGCAAGGGTGAAATTGCAGCGATCTTAACTGGTCTAAAACCGGGATCAGTTTTGTTTATCGACGAGATTCACCGTTTGAATCGCACGATCGAAGAGTATCTGTATAGCGCGATGGAGGATTTCTACATCGACATCGTCACTGGCGAAGGCCTTGGCGCGCGTTCGATGAAGTTTCAACTGGCGCCGTTTACACTGATTGGGGCGACGACTCGTGCGGGCTTGGTCAATGCGCCACTGCGCGATCGCTTCGGCATTGTTGAGCGGTTGCAGTTTTACTCAAAAGCCGATCTCACCGAAATTTTGGTTCGTTCGGCGTCGATTTTAAAGATTGAAATTGAACGTGAAGGAGCGATGGAGATTGCGCGGCGCTGCCGTGGAACTCCACGTATTGCCAACAGGCTATTGAAGCGCGTTCGTGATTTTGCAGAGGTGCGCGGGCGTGGCGTGATCGATTCAAAAACGGCGCACGCGGCTCTCGACATGCTTGAAGTCGACGAGCTAGGCCTTGACGATATGGACCGCCGGCTCTTAAGCCTGATTCACAATAAGTTTTCGGGCGGCCCTGTTGGGATTGAGACGCTATCGGCGGCTCTTTCTGAAGAGACAGATACGATCGAAGAAGTTTACGAGCCGTTTTTAATCCAAGAAGGATTGATGCAGAAAACGCCGCGCGGTCGCATTATTACTGACACCGCTCGCGAGCACCTTGAAAAGATGCCGCTTATTTAGTGAGCCAATGGGCTATTCGGTTGAATTGCGATGATGTCGATTGATGAATAGCCGAATTGGTATATGCCCGTGTGACTCACTGTCACTTTTGGGTAACTCGCCGGCGCGATTTTCCACGGCCAAGTCGGTGTCGTGTCTCCATCGACAACGATGCCGCCATTTTTCAATAAATACCGAGTGACGACTTGAGCGGGAGACGCGACGTCTGTTTTGGAGGCGTTCGCGTAGACGCTCATTGCGCCTTTTACAAGAAGGCCATCGATACCGTGGCGTAGAATTCGCCCGAGCCACCAGGGTTGTTGGCCAGGGAGATACTCGCTACCGATGTTCGCATCGATATGGATGTACTGTCGCACCTGCGTGCCGGGACCGGAGTCGAATTCAATCAGACCGTGTTGAGCCGGCCGTCCCACTGTTGTTGGCGTGGGGTCGGTAAATGCGACAACGCGGATTGGCCGGAAGTTTGGAATCGACTGCGAGAGTCTCCAGAGAATCGTGCTGGCAAGTGATTGGGCTTGGTCATTGACTGTGGTGATCAATGTGTAGCCGCGATCTCCGTCATCGGGTATCCGAAGACGTATTGGTAAAGAAGGGTCTTTGACGAAGGGGTGTTGGTCGACCGCGAACACAGTACGCGCGTTCTCGAAAACGAGAAACGGCGAGCCGCCGTCAAAACCGGAAGCCATGTAAAGTACGGTGTCGACTTTGCGCGATTGTGGAAACTTTGAAACTTCATT
>JAEUWE010000316.1 GCA_016791465.1 Pseudobdellovibrionaceae bacterium | reverse complement strand
GCAAATGTCGAGCGAAAGATTTTGGCGACGAGGTGTTTTGTGAATTTGATGGGATTGTCAATACGGTTCACAGGGCTTGCATTGATGGGACTGACGATGATGCCGACATCAGCGATAGCGGCCGATGTCGAAAACTGTGGCTATAGTGGCGTTCAGATTCATGGCGCCATTCCAGGTGAGGCTGAAAGCAGTTGTGTGGCGCTCAAACAGGTTCTCGAACTTTTTGATAAGCTCGGACTTCCGGTTGAGCCCGAAGTGAAGCTGCAGTTTCAAGATGAGGTCTATCTTCCGCTCTCGGCGACCGGTGGAGATAAAGTTCGCGTTCATGGTTACTTTGATAGTTCCAGTTTCGAGATTTTTCAGACGCACTTTCAGTCAGGTTATCAGCAGAACACGCGTAAGCCATGGGGACTGAAGTGGAACGATGAACTCGCTCACTCTTTTGTTCTACACGAGCTGTCGCATCTTGCAGCGATGAAGTATTTGAAGTCGATTGGGCGATCAGAGAAGAAAATCTCAAGTGCTTGGCATGAGGCCATTGCCTATGCTGTTCAGTTTGAATTGATGGACCCTCAGTTGCGCGCGAAAATCATTTCACGTTATCCGGCGCTCGCCTCGGATCTATTTGCGGACCCAAGCTATTTTAGTCCCATCATTTACCGGGCCGATCCAGACGAGTATGCGGTGAAGGTCTATCTCACGATTCAAAAGTGGGGCGGAATTTCGTTTATTAAAGGTGTCTTGGATGGAACGGTTTCAGGAGTTGAGCCCTATGAAATGTTTTAATCAGATTCTCATTTGCACCGTGACCTTTGGTCTTATGATCGCGGCGACGGCGAAGGCTGAGACTCCGGCAAAACTGAAGTTTCCTCTGGAGTGCACACTGGCGGCGATCGCGAAAAAGCGAAATGTTCAGCTCTCGGAAAACGTTCCGCTTCCGGCGCTGTACTATGAGAGCACGACATCATTTGAGACATTCAAGGCGGCCGTCATGCAGCAGGGGCATGATTTTCCGCAGGAGTTCTCAAATGCCTATGTCTATGTGCAGGGAAAGAACGATATATTCTTGATCGACAACCCGAGCTACTACGCGCGCCACGGCCGCTTTATCGATGACTCATTGGCGCATGAGCTTGTTCACTACGTTCAGGTTCGCTATCAAAAATACGACCTGAGTGCTGAGGAATTTGCTGAGCTTGAAGCTGTCGATTTACAGACATGGTACCGCGACACGTTTATGGTTCCCGTAAATGGACCGTCGCCATGTGATGACCTGGCGAGAAAGTAAGAAGATCTACGAGTTTTTGAGGCGCGCCAAGACGGTTTTGGCCGCGTTGATGTTCATTTCCGAAACGTAGATTTCAACGGGAGTGAACCGATCCTGTATGTTCATAGCGCGGATTGTTGCCCCTTGTTCTGCCGTCATTTTGACTGGAACGGCACGATAGGGGATTTTTGACTTTTCAAGCGCTTGAATGACGGCACGTTCGGCATCGATTGAGCTGACGACGTAAGCCGGACGAAAGTCTGCCGGCATTGCGGCCCGTCGCTTGCGTGAAATGAAGAAACTGGTCAGGGCGATAACGGCGGTCACGGTGAAAAACGCGGCGAGGCCGAGCTCAAGAGTCATGGGTTAAGCATCGAGGCTCAGGCTGGTTCGAGTCAAAGACCATTTTTGGACTATTTCTGTGATGTTTTAGCGAGAGTCTCGTTGATTCGTTTTAGGCGTCGCGACAGCGTTCGCATCAATGCCTGCGCCCACGCTGGCTTTGAAAATAGAACGAGATCCAAGGAGCCATTTGGAATTTCAATAAGCTCACAGTCTTCAAGCGCCTTTACGCTGGCAGAGCGCGGTTCTTGGTTGATGTGAGCCATTTCGCCGACAAATTCA
>JAEUWE010000301.1 GCA_016791465.1 Pseudobdellovibrionaceae bacterium | reverse complement strand
AAAGCGTGAGCCGGCGAAGACAGATGTTGAGCAGTGGCTCTTGCGTGCATCCTACCGCTCTGAGTTCAAGCGGTGGCAAGCACCGCCCATCATAAAAGTGAAAGACCATTCGTTTGGCAGGGGCCGACGAATGCCAATTGCACATCAAGCGAAGCTCTAGATCAGAGCGAAAATCCGAATAGACCTTGTTGCTTGGGCTTCTTCTCAATCTGCGGAAAGCGAAGCTCGGGCTTTCCTGTCAAAGAAATGAGAGTGGCCAAGGAAGGCGGTCCTTGCTGAGAAAGGCGCGCCACCATCTTTGCAAAGAGATGTCCGCAGTAGGCGGCATCTTCCTCAGCTCGGTGAAAATTTGTTGAAGGAATACCAAGGTGTTGAACGAGTGTGCCGAGCTTATAGTTTGCAAGACCGGGGAATACTTTGCGGGCGATATTGCAGGTGTCGAGCACAATTCCTGTCGGCGCATTCGATTCGAAGCGCTTGATGTCGGCTGTTAAAAACTGAGCATCAAAAGGGGCGTTGTGTGCAACGAGAACCTCGTCACCACAGAACTCTGCAAAGGCATCTAGGACTTCATGAATTCGTGGTTTACCGACCAGCATGTCGTCAGTAATGCCATTCACGCGCGAGGCCCCCTCGGGCATCGAAATTGTCGGCTGAATCAGCGTGGTGAAAATGGTCTCGGGCTCTCCGCCCTCGTCAAACCGGACGGCGCCGATTTCAACAATCTGATCGACACCCGGAAGTGTGCCTGTCGTCTCTAAATCGAATGCAATAAACCGCATGCCTCATCCCCTTGCAGAATTCTATAGCAGGTCTACCCCAGAGCTGGAACAATACAAACTTCAACCATGAAAAGTAAAAGCCGAATCGTATTTGAAGATCAGTACGGATCCAGGGTCGAGCGTGAGGTCGACGCCGGTTCAACAGTTCTGGAAATAGCTGTGGAAAACTCCGTGGACATTAGCCACAGCTGCGGAGGTATGGGGACCTGCGGAACTTGCAGGATTCACCTTTCGGTGCTGAGCGGTCAGCCACTCGCGCGAAATGAGATTGAGCAAGAGATGGCAACTGACCGCGGATTTCAGACTGACGAACGATTGAGCTGCCAAGTCGAATGTCCAAAAACACAGTTTGAATGGTTGGTCCGGTTTACGAGCGCGGAGTGATGACGATTGGATTTGTCATGATCCACGGTAGCCAGCGGCCTCCATCGAGCACGCTCAATGATGTAAATAGCCGGACCACAATTCGATAGACACCAGGCTGATGAACGCGAAATTCGGTCTCTGTTGAGTTTGACGTCATGATGCTTGCGCCGTCGCGCAGGATCACGGTTTCGAAGGCCACGTCGGGTTTTCGTGGAAGACGAACCAAAATGCGTGCACTCTCGCCGAGGCGAAAACGGGAGCCCAGCGGGCGTACCGTGCCGTTGTCATCGGCCCATGCTGCAAATCCTTTTGTTGGCCCTAGAGAGTCGATGGCAAAGTAGGATTGGCCGGCATAAAGTGCTTTCAGCACTTTGCGACGGTCACTTGCGAACTCTCCGGTCAGTTCGCTTCGTAGGAGAATATGTGTGGAAGCGGCCCGAAAAAGTGCGTCGTAGCTAGGGAGCGCGGCCCCAAAGCCGAAGACGGGAAACGGAGAACCGGCGTCAAGACCAAGTATTCCGAATGTGGGCTGTTGAACTGACCGTCTATCCCAGTCTGAGAACGAAGTGTCGAAATCTGCAAATGAGCGGAGAATGGCGAGATCTGGGTTGAACGGGAAGATGAGAGCACTCCAAAGAAAAGAGAGCCGATCGCTATTGGCAAAGTGAGTGAGCCATTGGTGAACATTGACGACTTCGACTCCCAGCGCTGGTGCGTTTCCACTGACGCCGCTACTGAGGCTATCGCGACTGAGAATTAAGACATCGTTGAAGCTATCGCGTGGTTGGGCATTGGTTCCAACATTGGAGAGCAAGTCCGCGATAACCGTTTGCGCCTGACCAAGGCTTTCCGCCGCGCTCAATCGCTCCGGGGCGAGGGATAAGAGGTTGGCGTCAAGATAGCCATATTTTCCACCAGCGAGAACAAGCGTCTGACGTTGCCAGCCTTCGGTGACCCCTCCGGGAAGAAACCGATTCAGCTCGTTGAAGATGATGAAGTCGATTTTTTTGTCTTGAGCTGTTTGGATAATCTTGGCGGCCGGCAAAAAGCCGGTGCTGAATTCTGATTGAACATTGAGCGCTCCCCGATAGTCATAAAATCCGGGGTGATTGACGGCATCGAAAGACTCAGGAATGACGGCGGGATCGCGCAGCGAAAGCGAAATGCCGTATGTGAGAATCAGCAGGATGAGCGCAATGAGAGCGACCAGTTGTCTCACTGCGACCTCGCAAAGTGAACAAGCTTAAATCGATCAAAGGATTCTGAAGACACGATGTGATAACCAGCTTCGGCGAGCCATTCTGGCCAAGGCCAGTCGTTCTCAAGTGCGACGGTGAACGTGGGCGTAGTTGGAATTCCGCTTGGATGAAGATCAAAAAAATCGGTTCGATTGATACCTTTAAGTTTGGCGACAGTGCGGCCTGCTTCGAATGAAAGTGCACCGGCCATTTGATAAGACGACGCAAATAAATTGGGGTTTTCTTTGGCGATAGGTGCCAGCGCTTTGAACCGGACAAACTCCCAAGTTTTCAGCTTTGTCGGATCGCTATTGAGAATCGGACTTTCTGGAGCAAAAGCTTGCACAAGAACGGCGATACTCACGAACGTCCATAGGCTCATCATCGCGCGCTGGGCCCAACGTTTGGAATCATTCAGAACAGCGAGGGCAAGAAGTGAGAGGTGGCCAGCGATGGGCCAGTTCGCCTCGACGGGAGAACGTGAACTGGTAAGCAAGAAAAACAAGACGGGTCCCCATCCAAACCAATGAAGCGCGGAGAAAGCTCGGCTTTCGCGCCTTCTCCATGCGTACAGCAAAACTAGTGGTGAGAGAATGGCCAGTTGACCGCCAACGTACGACCCCAATTGTTCGGCAATCTGAACAGTCGATCGTGCTTCAGGATCAAGACCGTGACCAAGTTGAAAACGGAACGAAACCCAATCGTGTGCGAGATTCCAGCCCCAAACTGGTGCGCTGGTCGCAATTCCTCCGAGGAGTCCGAATGCAAGAAACTTTGGCGCGAGTGCGCGCCAATTTCGGTCACCCATCAGGGCGAAAATCGCGAGAGGAAAAAACAAGACCATATGGTACTTCGCGCAAAAGCCGACTCCGAGTGCCGCGCCGAAGGTTACAGCGGAAGAAAGGCTTGGTCTTTGGCTGTGTCGTTGAAATGCGAGTAGTCCGAGCGTCCAAGTAAAGACATGGGGAATGTCGGGAGTGACCACGATGGATCCCAAGCCAAAGAACGGCGAGCAAACGAGAATCAACAGGATGTCGATCTGGGACTTCTCTGAGATTCGGTTGTCAAAGTACGATCGCAATAAGAGGAAGGTGCTATGGGCCATAACGACGGCTGGCCAACGAACGGCTCCGCCAAGGCCAAACTCCCTCAGCCACTCAAGAGGTTGGCCGAGCCAGAATAGAACAGCGACACCGGCGGGATGATCAAAGTATGACCACTGGAGATGGTGTCCCCACACCCAGTAGTAGGCCTCGTCGTTTGACAGTGGAAGAGTCGCGGCTAGTACAAGTTTGGTCGCAAGGGCGATCCACCAAATTTTAAAATAAGCACTCAAGGCAACTCCACTTTGGTGGGTTTGCCAAGGTCGCCGGGCACGCCACGATCGACACCATTGACAATCAGGTTAACAGCGCCGCCATCAGAAATTTTAAGAATGGCTTTTCGCTTAATCTTCAGAGACTGAATCTGTTCCGGCTTGAGTTTCAAGGAGCGAGCAGGCTCTCCGTCGACGATCGCCTCAATATCGACGTTGTCGAGCGCCTCGATCAAAATCTCTTTCGTTGCAGCAGTGACTGGGGCTGGAGTCGCGGTCGGCTTAGGTGTTGGGCTTGGAGTGCTCGATGGTGTCGGTGTTGGAGACGGCGTCGGTTTGGGTGTCGCGCTTGGTTTGGGGGTTGGAGAAGGTGTTGCTGAAGGACTTGGCTTTGGCGTCGGACTTGGTGTGCCGGCAGGAATTGCGACGCCGGCGGCGGTTTCGCTGGTTGGTTCCGGCGGTTCCTGACTCGCTGTCTCCGTGGCTTCACTTCCGTCTGTCGCTGCTTCTGGCTGGACAGTTTCTGGGGATTCCGTTGCGAGCGGATCGGCTGCCGTTTGAACTGCGGCATCGGCTGAAACTCGCTCGTCTTCGTAGCGGTCCATCTTGGATTTGAAGAACCAAATCATTCCGAGAAGCGCCACAATTGCGACCCCAATGATCATCTTTGTCGCGAAAGAGGTCTCATTGTTGAGCGCGGCCTGCGGATCGTGTGGCATTGCGATTGTCTTTGGAAAGAAACCAAGAACACGATCGAGAAGATCGGGATTCTTGACTGCTGCTGTCGGCTTGGATTCACCGCTTGTCGCAGACTCGGTCGCCTCGGCGTTCAGTTCCGATGGAGAAACACCGGGTGCTGCCGATCGACTCAGCGTTGATCCCATTTCCTCTTGGAAAGTGCGCATAATCTCTTCGACATCAAGCCCAAGATACTGCGCGTAGGACCGAACAAACCCACGAAGGAAAGTTTTTGGCGGCAGATTGGCGGGGTCGCCGCCTTCGATTGCAACCAGAGTCCGAATCGTAATCTTTGTTGAAAGCGAAACCTCACTGAGAGTGATGTTTTTTCGTTCGCGATTTTCTTTAAGAATCTGACCTGTAATTTTCATCGGTATTTCGCTTTATTTGATGATTTCGAGGAGGGATTCAGCTTTTTTTGAGTAGCGCCCCTGGGGATTCTGCCGAACAACTGATTCCAATCGAGAGATAGCGGCTGAGGCCTTACCCAGTTTGTACTGAGCAAAGCCAGCGAAGTAGCCGGCCTCTTCGGCCTCCTCTCCTTCGCACGACAATATCGCGCGATCGAGGGTCTCTGCCGCATCTTTGAAATCACTCAACTCAAGCAGTGATCTCCCAAGTATAGTCTGCGCAAAGCAATTCTGCCGCTCGATGCGAAGCGCTTCGGTGGCCGCAATTCTGGAGTTTTTGAAATCACCCTTTCGAAAGTGGGCCAATGCAATATTGGTCCATCCGCGAATCGGAGTTGCATAGGTCAGGTCTTTTGTGACCCTCGTTGCTTCACTCACGGCTTCGTCATACTGACCGCGCTCGATGAGAATGCGAGCTCTATTGTTGCGGGCCTCAGTGTACTTCGGATCGAGTTTGAGAGCGCGTTCGATGTGATTTTGTGCAAGGTCATACCGTTCGCGAACAAAATATGTCAGTGCGAGATTGTTTTGAACAACGGCATTTCCTGGATCAAGTTCGGCCGCAAGCATGAGTTCTTTGAGGGCCGCAGGATATTGCTTATTCGAAAACAAAGTCGTTCCCATCTTAAGATGGAGAACGGCATCGTCCTTCCTGTGGTCTTCGGTTGCGCAGCCGACGAGCCCCAAAAGCAGTGTCGACATACTGATACAAATCCATCGTC
>JAEUWE010000298.1 GCA_016791465.1 Pseudobdellovibrionaceae bacterium | reverse complement strand
GACGATGGCATAGTTCAGTGGCCGCTGAGCGTAGTCGGCAAGATCGAACTTCATGTTGTCGCGCAGATAATCAAATCCGAGCTCGTTGTTCGTGCAGTAGCAGATATCGGCGCCGTAGGCCCGCTGCTTTTCCTCATCGTTCTGACCGTGAATGATCACGTCAGTCGAAAGCCCCAGCCATCCGTAGAGACGACCCATCCACTCGGCATCTCGACGGGCGAGGTAGTCGTTGACGGTCACGATGTGAACGCCCTTGCCCTCAAGCGCATTGAGGTACGCAGGCAACGTCGCCACCAGAGTTTTTCCTTCGCCAGTTCGCATCTCCGCAATTGATCCGCGGTGCAAAATCATTCCGCCAATCAGCTGCACGTCGTAGTGACGCATTCCCAAAACACGACGACTTGCTTCCCGACAAACCGCAAAGGCCTCTGGCAAAAGAGCGTCTAGCGTTTCTCCGTTTGCAATGCGTTCTTTGAACTGAGCGGTCATGCCCTTTAGCTCGGCATCCGACATCGCCTTGAACCGAGGCTCAAGTGAGTTGATTTTGTCGATGTTCGGACCAAGCCGTTTCATCTCGCGTTCGTGGGCAGTACCAAAAATTTTCGTCAGGATCGCATTAACCATAGCGAACAGGATACCCAGCCTCGCCCCCGAAGAAACGGCTTAGGACGGCGCAGCGCTAACCTGGCGAAAAAGCTCAAAAACTGTGATCGCGACCGCATTGGAGAGGTTGAGGCTGCGAATAGGTCCAGTCATCGGGATTGAAACCGCTGTTCCTCCCGCCATTTGCTCAGGCGTCAGGCCAGAGGTCTCCTTTCCGAAGACAATCCAGTCTCCGCGCTGAAATTCGACATCAAATATCGACTTTTCCCCCGACGTTTCCACATAAAACACCCTCTCCGGAGCCTTGGGCTGCATTCGCCACGAGGAAAAGTCAGGATGGATCTGCAAAGAAAGGTGGCTCCAATAGTCGAGGCCGGCCCGCTTCACGCGCGATTCGGTGATTTCAAAGCCCATTGGCTCGACCAAATGGAGCTCCGCCCCAAGGCCGACGCATGTGCGGCTCACATTGCCGGTGTTCTCTGGAATCAGCGGCTCCACCAAAACAACTCGGCACAGTGGGTCTTCAAGCGCTTGAGGTCCAGGAAGGAACGGCCGATTTTTCAAAAAACACCTCTCATGCCGACGACTCATCGCGCTCTTTTTCGGAGCAGTCACTCTAAATGAATCGACTCTGTTCTTTCTTTTGACTCGACTGAGGTCGGCTCCTATCTTGAACTCCCGAGCGGATGAAAAAAATCGAAGCCATCATTAAGCCCTTCAAACTCGACGACGTTGTCGAAGCTCTCTCGGAAATCGGTGTCGAGGGCGTTTCCGTCTCTGAAATTCGCGGCTTTGGCCGCCAAAAAGGCCGCACCGAGATCTATAAAGGGGCCGAATACGTTGTCGATTTTCTTCCAAAAACAAAGATCGAGATTGTTGTTCCCGACGATCTTTGTGAACCCGCAATAAGCGCTATCGCCAAATCGGCCAAAACCGGCAAGATCGGCGATGGAAAGATTTTTGTTTACAATGTCGAAGCGGCTCTCCGGATTCGAACCGGAGAAAGAGACGAAACCGCTTTGACCTAAAAACGAAAGAACCCGTGTCGCCCCATAGACAGTGGGGAAAAGGAGAGACCGTGACACCAGATGCAGTGATTGAGTTTGCCAAGAAAAATGGCGCCAAAATGGTCGACTTGAAGTTTGTTGACCTCCCGGGCCTGTGGCAGCACTTCACAATGCCGCTTCATCAATTAACAGCCGAGTCATTTGAAACCGGATTCATGTTCGACGGCAGCTCCATCCGTGGCTGGCGGAACATCCACGAGTCCGACATGATGATCAAGCCCGATCCCAATACCGCGAAGATCGACCCTTTTATGGCGGTTCCAACGCTGTCGTTGATTTGCGATGTCTGTATTCCCGAAACCGGTGAACCCTACGTCCGCGATCCACGCCAGATTGTGAAAAAAGCTCTCGCGTATCTCAAGTCGACTGGCATCGCCGATACGGCGTTCTTTGGACCAGAGGCCGAATTCTTCATCTTTGACGATATTCGCTACGAACAGAACCAACACAGCGCCTTCTACTCTATCGATTCCGACGAGGCGCCGTGGAACTCGGGTCGCGATGAAGGCAAGAACCTCGGTTACAAGCCTCGCCCAAAGGAAGGTTACTTCCCTGCGCTTCCACACGATACCCACCACGATCTGCGCACAGAGATCTGCCTCGAGCTTGAAAAAGCCGGCATGAAGGTTGAGCGTCAGCACCACGAAGTGGCTGCCGCGGGCCAAGGCGAAATCAATTTCCGCTTCGATTCGATGCTGGAAACTGCCGACAATATGATGTGGTTCAAATACATCGTGAAAAACATCGCACGTCGCCACGGCAAAACGGCGACATTTATGCCAAAGCCCATCTTTGGCGACAACGGCTCTGGTATGCACTGCCATATGTCGCTCTGGAAAGACGGCAAACCTTTGTTTGCTGGCGACAAGTACGCCGGTCTCTCGGACACAGCACTGCACTTTATCGGAGGTGTCTTGAAGCACGCTCCAGCGATGTGTGCGATTACAAATCCAACGACAAACTCGTACAAGCGTCTGGTCCCCGGATTTGAAGCACCGGTTCGTCTCGCGTATAGCTATAGCAACCGATCAGCCGCAATGCGTATTCCCAACACGGGAACAAATCCAAAAGCAAAGCGCATCGAGTTCCGTACGCCCGATCCTTCTGCCAACATCTATCTGTGCTTAGCGGCACTTCTGATGGCTGGAATTGATGGCGTTCAAAACAAAATCCATCCGGGAGATCCCCTCGACAAGGATATCTATGGCTTGAGCCCACAGGAACTCGCCAATGTTCCTTCAGTTCCAGCGACTCTCGACAAAGCCCTCGAGAACTTGCGCGAAGGCTCAGCGTTCTTGAAAAAAGGCGATGTCTTCTCAGAAGACTTCCTCGAGACATGGATGGACTACAAGTACTCAAAAGAGGTTATTCCGATGCAGCAGCGTCCAACGCCTTATGAGTTCTTCTTGTACTTCGATACATAGTTTCAAAACGTACCTTCACAATAAATGCTCGCCCCGATTTATCATCGGGGCGTTTTTGTTTGATCAAAGCGAATGACCCAGTGCGATGTTCGCTTGGCTTCGCCACTAAATTCTCAATACACTAGGCCCATGAGCATGAAAGACGAATTTATCCCGTTTCTTGGCTACGAATGGCTGCAAGTCGAAGATGGCTCCGTCACTATCGGCGTCAGCGAAGAGGGCCTTGAAGAACTAACCGAAGTGTCTGCGATCAACCTTCCTGCGGAAGGCGAAGAGGTCAATCCAGATGAGGTTTGCGGTGAAGTTGAAACCGAATCAGGTCCGTTGAATCTTTATAGCCCCGTCGAAGGCAAGGTCGTCGAGATCAACGCGGCCGTCGTCGAAAATCCACAGCTTCTTTTCGAGGATCCCTATGGCGACGGATGGCTGTTTCGAGTTGAAGCCAACGACCCGGACGATTTGGATGCCATCACCAATGGCGATTCAGACGACGACGAGTAGAATTCGACACCACTTTCATCTTCAATAGAAAAAGGGCACCGATTCCGGCGCCCTTTTTGTTTTTTGGACTCTATTCGGTCTATGCCGAAACTTTCTCCGGCTTACCCGACGCCTGGGTCGGAATCGAGTGACTGCTTGGAGCAACACGTTCGTTGATATCTGTTTCTTGCCATGCCAACGAGAGCGAGTCCGATAGGCGTGTCACCGCCGTATAGTAAGTCGTCTCAACAGCCAAAAGCGTATTGAGTACACCCATAGCTGCAGACAACGCGATTCCCACGATCGACTTAAACATCGCAGCTGAAATGTGAACCAAGAATCCGTCCATCACCTTCTTCGTGTTCTCAATATTGCTCAAGTCCATATTTCCGAGTTCGGGAAGGCCTGCCGCGATCCCCAAGAACGTTCCGAAGATACCTAGAACCAGGAACAAGCCCGGCAGTGTTGCCAACAACTCGTTGACCGTTGAAATCGGAAGAACACCAAACACGCGTGA
>JAEUWE010000270.1 GCA_016791465.1 Pseudobdellovibrionaceae bacterium | reverse complement strand
TCGAACGACGTTTCTGCATGTACTCTTTGTGGAAGATCGTGAAGCGCAGACGGAGCGCGGCTTCGAGCTCCTCTGGAGCATCCACCGTCTTCACAGTGAAATGTCCCTTGGTAAATCCGAGTCGAATTTTCGGTTCAAACTCGCGAACTTTGTAGTGATGCAGCTTGAGCTCGGCATCGATATTCTCAAAGGCTTGCTTTACGGTTCCGATACGGCCCATCACACGGGCGGCGGCGGACTTGGTTACTGACTTCGTCACAGATTTCAAGCGGCGAGCTCCCCGAATTGGCTTCTTGATTGGCTTCTTTAGGCTTTTCTTAATTGCGCTGCGAATTCGACCTTTTGCCACGTTTCTTGCCCCCTCCATGGTAGCTGCCTGCACCGGGAACACCGGTCAAGATTCGATTGGTTTGCGCCGCGTTGTGAAGAGTTTTTAGGGGAAACGCGGGCGATTTTAACCCAACTCTTCATCCCCCTCACATCATAACCTAGAGGTCGGTAAAGGCCGACACCGTCACCGTCGTCGCAGCGTTGACGCGAAGATTCGTCGAGAGAATGCCGGCTGCATCGCCCGCTTGTTGCGTCCCGCTGTAATTGCGATCGAGATCGATCGTCACGCAGACTGAGTACGATCCATCGGGAATGGAGGTTACCGACTGACTATTGCTATTGAGGAACGTGGTCACCGTACCTGCGCATCCACTGGCACTACAGCTCACCGCCGACGATCCAGATGCGACCTCACCATAGCTGGGATTCGTGCAGCCACTGATCGTAAAGACGACGAAGGCATTGATCGATCCGCCAGTGGCCTTGCAGGCCGTCGTCGTGCACTCCACTCGAACCGATGGAATCGGCACATAGTTGCCCGAGCCGGCCTGTTCCACACACGACACCAGGCCAAACCCTAAACCAGAAAGCAAAACCCATCGCCACATCATCAAGACTAAGCATGATAAAATTCAACTCTTCGCACAAGCGACAAAGCCACCGCTTCCGCGATGGCTTTGCCTTCAAGACTCAATCAGAGGCTGTTCTTAGAACATGTAGGCGACGCCCATATGCAGAACGTACGCCGAAGCCGAGTATGATCCATTTCGCGTATCGCGACCCGCTGTTCCTGTGCCTGCAGCGGCCTTGTCTCCAACATCCCCTGAGGTCATTGTGTACTCAAGACCAAGATCGTACTTCAAATCACTCTCGCCAACCTTCACCGCATTACCCGTTCCAACAGTCAATGTGTGAGCAGGTCCTGGGGGAGTGAAACTCGCGCGAGCGTAGTCTGCATTTGTAACCGTCGATGTGAATCCGTATCCGAAACGAACTGGCCATGCCGTCGCAAGATACTCACCCGCGAGGCGAATATTGTGCTGGTCGCGCCAGTCGGTCGGCAGTGATGTGTTGCCAATTGTCGCCGATGTCGTCTGAACCGGGATTTCTCCGATGCGAGAGTACTGAGTCCACGCGTACTCGCCGAACAGATTCCACTCGTCATTGAGTTTGTGGCTTGCACCGACAGTGATGGCCATTGGGAACGTCGTTCGCGCTGTCGCATCCGCTTCAGCGATGGCCGGGTTCGCAGCACCAAGCGCTGTCGCCGGGGACACAACCTGACCCGAAACCTTTCCAGATGCCTCAAGGTTCACTTCGCTGCGGAAACCAAAACCGAGCTCTGTCTTTTCGCTGAGCTTGTATTGACCACCCAGGCGGAAGGCCATGGCCTCGGTGTCCTTAAGACCAGTGAGTTTCGCGTTTACAAATGAAGTCGCCGTTGGAGTTCCCGTGCGTTTAACAAACGAGAAGTCCGCTTGAGCCATCACGAAGCGCCATGCAAGACCAAGCTTGAAGTCATCTGAAACTTTGTAGCCAACACCCGCTGAAATTTCTGAGATCATCAGGTCGGTCTTCACTTCCGACTTGTAACCGCTCGCCGCAGAGAAATCGACATCGTTGAAGTAGGCCTGCGCACCGCCCGAAACAAAGGCGCCAATACCGTAGCCAAGTTTATCGTTAACAGTCGCACCGTACATGAGCGCCAGCGGAGTCGAGAGCTTGCGCTCAGAAACTGACTCGTCGTTATTGTTATTGATCGGCCCTTTGAACTGCGAGGATGTCGGCGAAATATCAAAGGCGAGCGAGCGGCCTTCTTTATCGCCAACAAGACCAGCTGGGTTGAAATAGAGTGCTTCAGCTCCCTGCACCCATGGCGTTGCAATACCGGCGAGACCGGCCGAGCGACCGCCCCAAACAATCGACTTTTCAAAGCCAGAAGCGAATGCCGAGGTCGAACTTGAAACTGCGGCCAGTGCGATCAGGCCCTTAAGTATTCGTGCGTTCATAGAGTTCTCCGCTGAAAGTGTTATTGCTCCACATTCAAGCACTTAGCCATCGGCCTGACAACAGAGATGCTGACGCCTGCCGCAGCGCCTAGCGACAGTCGTAAATGCGGAAGGTCCTCGCGTACACACCGTTTCGCGAAAACACGAATGGTTCAAGCTCGGCGCACATCGAGAACACACTATAAAGGGCAATATCACCCCGCGGATCACGCTCGTAGCGATTGTCGCTAACGAAAATCATGGGCCTGTCTTTCAGTGCCCCCATGACCTCAGGAGTCTGCAGGAATGAATAGTGATCCGTTCCTGGTGAAAGTCGGTACACTTTTTCTTTCGTTGCGAAAGCGAGTTGTGAAACAAGCTGATAGCGACTGCTCGCTAAGTACGGACGTGGCGTCCCGTTTTTTTCGCGATCGTCGCGAATCATGTTGAGGTGCTTGGCCAGTTCATCCCAACCGTAAAGATCATTCGTCGGATCAAACTTTGGATCCCAATTCGCAGCCGGCATAACAGCTTGTGCAACAGCGGGAATAACCGGCGAAAGAACCGCGACGTGAAACAGAACAAAGAGCGGGATCAAAAACACCGCCGTTGACCAGCCAACAATTCGCCGACGGAAAGTCTTTTGAAACTCCTCACGTCCCCCAAAACCCTCTTCAAAGAGCTTTGCCGAAGCAATCAAGAGCGCAAAATGACCAGGCGCTGTCCAGTGCGGCTTAAACTCAGCAAACAAGGCTTGGGCTGTGAAAAGTGCGATCGTCGGAAACGAAAGCCAGAACAAATAGCGCCATTGAATTTCATTTGAACGAAAAAGTGCGATCAACATCGCAAACATATTGAGAAGAAAAATAACCGGTGTAAAAAATCCGGCCTGAGAAACCCAGAACTGTGCCCAACGGACAAAGTTGGCCCCGCCGCCGCCGCCCTGCCGTTCAGAAAGATGATAGGCAAAACTTGGCCATCCGTTCTTCGCGTTCCAAATAAAAACTGGGAACATCGCAATAACGGCAATAAACAGAGCCAAACCAAAACCGGGAGACATCAAGAGCCGACGCAGTCGAGAATCAAAGAAGTAAAATAAGACGAGAGAAGCCCCCACCATAACCGTGGTGTATTTTGAGAGAAAGCCCAGACCCAACATCAAACCAATCATGAACCAGGTGCTAAGCGTGACGCGGTCCTCGGCACCAAAAAATGTTCCGGTTGAGGCGCGGATGGCAACTCGCCAGCCAATCCAGGCCAAGAACGACCACGCCAAGCCCATCGGCGCATCCGGAACCGCCATCATTCCGCCGAGCGCGTAGATCGGAACTAATGTATGCAGCAGCGCCGCATACAACGCCGTTCGCATATTGAACATCTCGAGCGCGAGCAAAAACAGAAAGAGCGTCGCGAGCGAATTGCAAATGATCGCCGGTAAACGCACTGCAAACGCGTTGTCTCCAAAAATCGAGACCGAAGCTTTGATCATCCATGCAATCATTCCGGGATGATCAAAGTAGGAGAGCTGCAGATTCCGAGTCCAATCCCAATAGTACGCCTCGTCATCGCCAAGACCGACCATGCCGCCCAGCACCAGGCGCAGGACGAATACCGCCACTAAAAAGACAGGAATGAGGCGCTCGAGTGGGCTCAGCGGACGATCAAACATGCCAGCATTTGAGGCGAACTCTTAGGCAATGTCAAAGCCGCGCAGCAATGTCAAAGCCGTGCAGCGGCGATGTCGCGCTTCTCCTGGAGCACAGCGGCCAGAGTGGCCCCAAGAAGAATGATCCACCACAGAATCAGAATCCAAATCAAAAAGAGAGGAAGACCGGCAAGCGACCCATAGAGCTTTGAAAACCGAAACAACCCACGCATGACGCCGGCGTAAAACTCCTGAGCCAACGCCAAGCCAACAGCGGCCATCAACGACGCCGCGAAAGCCGGGCCAAATTCTACCCGTCGCGCCGGAACCCACTTATAAATGGCAAATAGACTGCAAAACGCAAAGCTGCCGGCAATCAAATCTTTCGGCAGCTCCATGACCGTGCCTAGGCCCTTGCTGCCGACGGCTCCAAGAATTCCAGCCACCACAATTGGGCCCACGAACATCACCGCCCAATAAACGCCAAGTCGTTTCCACAGCGCGCGCTTTGCGGTCACCAACCACACCCGTTGAATCGCCGTTTCCATGTCGTGGAACAGCTTCGTCGAAGTCGCGAGCAAGCCAATCGCACCGCCGACACCAATTGTTCCCGAGTGAACCCGGCGAATTGCGCGCGACAAGTAGCGACTCACCTCTGCACCAGAACTCTCAACCAAATTTCTGACAATGAAGGGTTCGATTTGCTTTAAGAGAAACTCGAGGCCACCAAAAAAATGAAACACCGAAAGACTCACGGCAAGAAGCGGTACGATCGACAGAACCGTCGAAAAAGAAAGTGAGCCCACAAGCAGAGGAAGATCCGCCTCTTTGACTCGACGAGCGGCAGCCAACAACGGCTGCAACCCTCGCCCGAGCTGACGTTTCAACTTTCTAAACACCTTCAGCAACATCATCATCGATACCAGTATCCAATAGCTTGGAGGTGAAAATCAAAAGACGCTCGCCTTTCGCCCATGAGACTGAAAATTCTGGTCCTCACCTCATCGCGAAAACGATCACCTTCGGTCAGCGTCATCGCATCGAGACGACGCAAGAACCGCGACTGTGAGAAAACCAGGCCCACCATCTCCGACCAACCCAGCTCGTGTAACATCGGAACCTGAATCGGACCGAAGCGCTCTGGATGAGCAGAGTGCCAGCCCGCGGCGCGACCTCGTTCGCCAAACGCATCGGCCAACTCGGCGAACGGCAATCGATTTTTGAGCTCTGCGGTCTGCCATTCGCCCAAGAACTTCTCTGTGATCCATTCTTGTAACTCGGGAAACTCTGAACTTTGCGGAAAACTGTATTCGCAAAGCCCCACCAGTCCGGGTCGCCGCAAAGCCCGAACCACCTCGCTCACCACCTGGGCCTGATCCATCCAGTGAAAACTCGAAGCCAACTGCACAAAATCGAACGCGCCCGCCTCAAGCCCCGCCCGCCCTCCAGGTGCTCGAACAAAGTCAAAGCGCACCTCTGCAGGCTCCAACACCAAGCGCGCCTGATCCAGCATCTCGCGATCGGGCTCAACAACTGTGATCTGCCGGGCGAGCGATGCGATGGCTTGCGTCGAAAATCCCGTACCGGCTCCAATGTCAGCCGCTCGAAAAACAGGTACCACGCCAGCTGAAAGCCGAAGCCAGTTCCGCCAAAGCTCAGTTAAAGCAATGGGATATCGCGGCCTAAACTGAAGATAAGTTTTGGGATCAAACTTCATCTGGAACAGTTTCGCGCGGCTGTCGAGTTGGCACAAGCGGACATTCCGCTTTATCATCAAAGCTCACCCTGGAGGATCACTGTGAATCGCAGCACCGCAACTCTCTTCAGTGCACTTGTCACCGCTCTCGCCCTCAATCTGAGCGGCTGTGGCTCACAGCCAATTAAACCCGAGGCCAAGAATATCAAGGTCACTCGTGAAGAGGTCGACACCGACTGCAAAGAGATCGGTCTCGTCGAAGGGCGAAGCCTTTCAGCAGCAGCGTCGTTTGAAAATGTCCTTGAAGACATGAAGCTCGATGCCGCACGAAAAGGTGCCAACGTGGTTAAACTTGAAACCACGAGTGGCACTGGCACCGCCGTTCGTGGCACCGCTTACGTTTGCCCTTAGTTATAGCTCTTAAAAGTCATACTGAGCCGACGGACCCGCTCGTAGTAACGCTGTGGCGAATGGTCTCCGCAGCGCCCCAGTCTTTGCCACGAGAGATGCGCCCGAGCAAAACGCTCTGCCGCTCCCGCGCCACAAAGATGTGTGACCACCGCGATTTTTCGATAGGAATTGAGATCAAGAGTGCGCGCTCGCTTCCGCGAATAGACTTCGGCCGCAATACGTTCCGCCTCCCAGTGCAAGCGACCCGCCGTCATCTCCACAGCGTCCGTCGGAAACAATCGCGAAACAGCGACCTTATGTGCGCATTCTCCGCGCCGTCCTCGGTCGCGAAAGACACGCCTATCCTTAACGCAGAAGTTCTCGGCCTCTTTCAATGTTCCATCGGTGATCTGAAACATTCCGGCAGCAGAACTGGCCGGCGCGAATACACGATCCCAATCCGCCGACCACGACCATTTCCAATAGGTTCGAGCAATTGGATTGCCGCCGGTCTCCACGTGGGCCAGCGCTGCTAAAAGTTCTGGCGTCATAATCGATGTCGACTTTTCTTTAAAGACGGGGCCGTAGGCCGTCCACAATTCTCGAGGTGTTTTGTAATTCCAGACATCCAGAAGTCCGACGATTTCTGTCGGTTTGCGCCACACCTGCCAACACCAATTCGCCGCCAGAATCACAGCAGTCGCGACGACAACCGAAAGCACCATGCTCCGCCGTTTTTTTCTTCGATTTTTAAAGGGCAGCTGGACAGACCAACGGCTCCGAGATGAACGCTTTTTTCTCACTCTCTCAATTAGACGAGAAAAGGGGGGCCTTTAACAACTCACTCGAGGTCTAGCCGTTGAGCCAAGACTGCCATTCGCGCAGAACCGGCATCGGAATTTCGTGCCCACCTCGAAACGGAAGCAGCATTCCGTCGAGTCCTGCATCAACGAGAACTCGCTCGAGACGCTCCGCCAAAGCAAACGGCAACACAAAATCCAAAGTTCCATGGCTCTGTAGAAACCGAATACCAGCCAGGACTTTAGCTCGCTCGGTCAACGCCCTCT
>JAEUWE010000235.1 GCA_016791465.1 Pseudobdellovibrionaceae bacterium | reverse complement strand
TTTCTTCATATCGATCGCAGGTGTCGTCGCTCAGGATCCGAATCGGCCGGCTCTGACAGAGGGGGATCGGAATCTTTCATACGCTGATTTGGTTTCTTTAACGGATTTGATCCGTCTGCAGTTCAAGGGCATCGGTGTTGAGCCAGGCGACCGCGTCGGGATTTATTTGACGAATTCAGCGGTGGCTTACGCTGCGATCTTCGCCTGCATTCTTTGTGGGGCGACCTATGTTCCGCTGGCGACGGACGATCCAGAAGCTCGCCTGCGGCAGGTGATAGAAGAAGCGCAATTGAAGGCCGTGATTGGCCTCAAAACGTCGCCGAATTCACATCAGCTTTTGTCGAAAACGGTCGCGTTTATTGAGCTCGACGAAGATGCGCTTTTCAGTCAAATCACACGGCCCACGCGAGCGTTCGATTTGAGTGAGCTGACCGACACCGTACCTCTCTATATACTGTTTACGTCGGGGTCGACTGGCCGCCCGAAAGGCGTTCCTATCGATTCGGTCAATGTCGGCGAGTTCTCGAAATGGGCGCGTGACTATTTTGCCATTGAGTCGAGCGACGTGTTTCTCGGTATAACCCGTCTCACTTTTGACCTCAGTGTATTCAATCTTTTTCTGCCATTCTGGTGTGGAGCCTCGGTGCTGATTGCCCGGCAGGTGATTGAGCAATTGAATCCCACCCGCCTGCTTGAGAAAGGCGTAACGGTTGCGCTGACTGTTCCTCGTATTACGGGTTTGGTCTTTGATGAGCAGATCGCACGAGAGTCGAAATGCTTTCCTCGCCTGCGCCACCTCTTGTTCTGTGGAGAGCAGCTTTTTGCGGCGCAGGTTCATCATTGGATGATGCGGAATCCTCGGCTGCATGTTCACAACTGTTATGGTCCAACTGAAGCGACGGTGGCCTGCACCTGCCACAGTTTTTCGCCCGGCGATGTTGTCGCCGACCCAGTCTCGATTGGTCGCGCTCTGCCGGGCCAGCACATGGATCTTGTTTTGGAAGACGGCTCTGTACTTGATGGTGCGGGGCAAGGCGAGCTGGTGATCTCTGGGTCACAGGTCTCACGATTTGGATATTGGCGGACGGCTTCGAATCGCTTCTACGATGATCCTCAGAATGGCCGATCATTTAAAAGCGGTGATCTCGTTCGACGGGATAACGAAGGCCTTTTGTACTGGCTCGCGCGAATCGACGAACAGATCAAAATTAAAGGCTACCGCGTCGATCTGGGCGAGATCGAGCAGGCGCTGTCGAGTGTCGAGGGAGTCAGGGACTTGATTTGTCTTTTCGACGTTGAGCGACAGGTGGTCACCGCTGTGTACTCGTCTGACAAGAGCGGCGGTCTTCGAGAAATAGAGGCCGCGCTAAAAAGTCAGGCCGAGCGAAGTCTTCCGATCTATATGCGACCATACCGCTTCGTTGCTGTGGGCGAAGTCCCGCGCACAAAGAACGGTAAGGCCGATCGTCGAGCGGCTCAGGCTTTAGTCGAGGCGGATGGCCTCTAAAAGTCTCGTTGTTGTTGGATCAATGTCCAGTTTCGGATAGAGCGTCAGAACGCTGACGGCCGCCGTCGAAAGCGTGAGCAAAGGCAAAGGTCTAAGCCAACTGTTTGACTCAGTGATTTTCAAAAAACTCTGCGAGAATCAAGAGAGATAAGGAGCTCTCTTGCCGATTCAGTTTGGTTCTATCAACACCGGATTACCGCCGAATATCGTCGAGCAGCTCGTCGATGCCGAGCGTATTCCAATCAAACAGATCGAAGTAAAGAAGGGTAAAACTGGCGAGAAACTAAAACTCGTCGAGGATCTTCAAACAAAAGTTCAAGACATTCGTAAAAATCTCGGCGAACTTGCGAACACGCGGGGATTCACGGATGTGAAACTGACATCGGGTGATCCGAACGTTATTGCGGGTACAGTCGATCCCGCGGCCTATCAACCTGGAAGTTGGAACGTTGAAGTTGTGCAACTTGCACAAAAAGCGGCGGCCATGACGAACGGCTTTCCAGACAAAGATAAAACCGAGATTGGTGTTGGCTACTTCCGTTTCAATACTGCCGACGGCGCAAAAGATGTTTACGTCAACGGCGCCAACAATACGCTTGAAGGGGCAGCGAAGGCGATCAATAACGCGAAAGTCGGCGTCCGCGCCACAGTCATCAACGATCGAAAAGAGGCCGATGCGCCATGGAAGCTGGTGCTGTCGTCGGATGGCGTGGGATCGGACAGATCGGTTGAGTATCCTCGCCTTTATTTCTTGGATGGCGATCAAGATATCTATTTTGACGGTCATCAAGAAGCGAAGAATGGCATTGTAAAAGTCGACGGTTTTGAATTTGAGATCGGCGACAATGTTTTAAAGGATATTATCCCGGGCGTGACGCTTGAACTCAAGCAGGCGGCGCCTGGCCGATCGGTGAACCTGACGGTGAAAGAAGACCTCGAGGTCGTGAGCGGAAAAATCAAAAGCTTTGTCGACTCCATGAATGGAGTGCTTTCGTTTATCCAAACGCAGAACAAGATGGATAAAGCGACGGATACGTCGAAGACTCTCGGTGGCGACAGCATGATACGCACAGTTGAGAGTCGCATTCGTCAGCTGGTGCAGTCGCCGCAGTATGGAATCAGGGGCGAGATCAAAACGCTCAATCAGCTTGGGATTCAGTTCAATCGCACCGGAACTCTCGAATATGACCAGAAGAAATTCAACGCCGTTCTTGCCGCAAAGCCTGAGGCGGTACAGGAGTTTTTTGCTGGCGATGGATTTTCGACTGGCTTTATTGCGGCGGTTCGTCGCGAGGTCACGAACATGACGAACCCGTCCTTTGGTCCATTGTCGAACCGGGCCCGGGGACTCAAAACACAAATTGAGCAGATGGATCAGCGCATTGAACAGAAGGAACGTCAGCTGACCCGCAAAGAAGAGCAGCTCCGCAACAAGTTCGCACGTTTGGAAGAGACGATGTCGAGGATTAAGGGGCAAGGGGCCCAGGTCGCGGCAATCGCCAGCGGTGGCGGTGGCGGCGGCGGACTGGGATTGGGCTAGTTCGTATCAAGTTGAGAATTGAGAAGACCGAAGAGTGGTGAGAGACGTGATCGGGAGAGTGAACTGAGATATGAAGAACGCTTATCAGAAGTACAAGACGACATCGATTCAAAGTGCCAGTCGCGAAAAGCTTCTGTTGATGATGTACGAGGGTGCGATCAAGTTTACGAAGCTCGCGATTCAAGCGGCTGAAGAAAAGAAGATCGCTGATCGTGGCATGAATATCGGCCGCGCCTACGACATCGTGATGGAGTTGAATAATACGCTCGACCACAAAGTGGGTGGCGACATCTCGAAAAATCTAGAGCAACTGTACATGTACATCACCGATCAGTACACGCAGGCGAATATCACAGGAAATCCGGAGCCTCTAAAAGAAGCATTGAAGCTTCTTGAGACGCTCTATGACGGCTGGCAGAAAGCCGTCGAACAACTGAAGAAAAACCAAGGCGAAAAAGCGGGCTAGGAGGGCACGTGACAAACGAACAGTCAGCAATTGAAGGAAAACTCATCGAACTCCTGGAAGAGAAGAATCACTATCTCGCGAAGTTCGTCGAACTGAACGAAACAGAGCTTCTGAACTTTGAAGAAGGTTACTTTGAGAATGTGGAGTCGTTCTATCAGGCGCGAGAAAAGGTGCTGGATATCGTGCGATGCATTGATGCGTTGATCGACGATGAAGTTCGGGCGCTCGGAGAAACGGCAGAGGAGTTTTCTCTCAATGCTGAGACTCGAGCCTGTGTTGAGGACCTGATGAGAACCAAAGATGTTTTAGCCAAGCAGATCCTTGCGCAAGACCTTAAGGTTTTGGCCGCAATTGAGAATGAGAAGTCGAATATCATTCGCGATCTCCAGCAGACGACGCAAAGTCGGAAGGCTGTCGGTGCCTATGGAGCATCGGCTGCGCAGGCTGACCTTCGTCAGCTCGATGAAGAGGCGTAATCTACGATTCTAGCCGGACCCGTCAATGAACCGACGAGTCTGGACCTGACCGGACTGTCAAAGAAGCGGCAGAACTGAGATTGAATACGCGGCGCGCGATCGAGAGATCGGCGCCGTTTGTCTTTTAAAACGAACCACTCGACCATCGCCGAGCATCGTGGCAGTTGGCAGTGCGCTTGCAGCATGTTGATAAAGACTTCTGAGTTGAACACCGCGAACAGGGAGGTGCGCATGGATGCGCGTTCCATCAGTCAAGAGCCAGGGAATCAGGCGATCCGTCAAAACATCGGTCCACACGGGCTCAATCCATCGGTATCGACTCCCGCTGCGACGGTCGCGACATCTCTTGTTGATGCCGTATCACAGTTTGATAGCGAAGTCGTCGCAGAGCAAATTGGCGACTGGATGCGTTTTGCTCGGACACTGATGCGTCATCGCGACTATCCACACGCGATGACGCTCCTTCGTCAGGTGCTTTGGAAAAATCACGAGCATATCGAAGCGATTCAATTGATGGCTTCAGCTCTTGAAGGAAGTCAGCGTTTTGAAGAGGCGATCAAGTGCCGTCGCGCACTGGTAAAACTGGTTCCGACGGTTGAGTCGAAATTGGATTTAGCTCAGCTCTACTATCAGATTGAGTCCGACGAGACTGCATACGAGCTGTACCAGAATATTCTGGCGACCGAGTCGGTTCCTGAGCAACGGCAGTTCGATGTGTATAAAAACATCGGCAATATTCTTGTTCGCCGTGGAGAGTTTGATCTTGCCGAGGAATACTACAACCGTTCATTTAGTATCAATTCGAAGTCGGATGTACTTCTCGTTAACTACGGAACACTCGAGATCAATCGCGACAACATCGATGCCGCCACCGAGCGTTTTCGCGCAGCACTTGATATCAACTCGATGAACGACAAAGCGTGGGTTGGACTGGCGCTGATTCATCGCTCAAAAGGCGACTTTGAGCTGTCGTGGGGTAATCTTGAGCGTGCATTGGATCTGAACCCCAGCAATCGAACGGCGCTTCGCCTAGAAGTCGAATGGTCAGTTCGTGACGGCCGTATTCAATCTGCGATTGAAAGAATGAAGACCTATCTTGCGACCGACTGCGAAGATTCGGAGATTGCGTTTCAGTTGGCCAAATGTCTGACCCTGGTTGGGCGATTTGATGAGGCACTTTTTGAGTGCGAAAGAGTGATTGCATTTGATCCCGAGCAAGAAGAGGCCTTCCGTCTACGGCGCGTGCTCGCTGAGCGAATTCTTGAGATGGAGTCCTAGGTGGGGCCGGAAGTTCAGATTCATCAAGCCAAGAGCGGCTTGCCAGTGCTTATCGTTCGCGGGTGCGCAACGGCGTCGTCTGTGGATCCGATGGCGGAGGCCGAGCGATGGTTTAAACAGATTGAGCCTCAGGTGCGCGACTTACCAGAGACGGCGCGAGTCGGAGTGCTGGGATTGGGATCGGGATATCATCTCGAGGTTCTCTCGCGTGAAGTGAAACATCAGATCATTGCATTTGATTCTGATCCAGCCTTGGCTGCTGCGCGTGAATGGTTTGTAGGTCGCTTTCCATCCCATGTGAGTTTGAAGTTTGTCAGCGTAGAGGCCGGTGCCGCTTCATTTTTTGCTGATGACGATGTCCGAACGTTTATCAGCAATCGGATTGTTCTCTTGCGCCACAAGCCGTCATTTCTTCGGGACCAACGAGGCCTGACAGCTCTTGGCAATTGGCTGACGGGGCGCGACCGTTCGAGCTTGAATGCACACTTGCAAAGTCGAGCGGATTTCTCTGCGCTCCTTGACTGTGACCGACAGAATGGAGAGTGGCTGCTGTCCGTCAAAGATGTATCGCGACTATGGAAGGTTGAAGCCGAAGTTTCGGAGCAGCGACGGATGTTTCGGATACTTGAGGAGCTAGTGCGATGAGAATCCTTGTCGTGAATCTTCTTCGCATCGGCGACATTATCTCGACGCTGCCAGCACTCAAAAAATTTCGCTTGGACCATCCGACGGCGCAGATTGATCTGTTGATCAACTCCAGTTTTGCGCACATGGTTGGAGTTGTTGGGTATGTCGACCGAGTTTTGCTCTTTGATCGAGATGCAATTCAGAAGTCCCTTGTCGACGCTGAAAGACCTCTGTTTGAGGGATATGATCTTCTCAAAGAAACGGTCGATGGTCTTAATGAGCAGGGGTATGATCGAATCGTCAACTTTACCCATAATCGACTGTCGGGTTGGCTCTGTGGGTTGATTCAGGCTGGCGAAAAGCACGGTCTCGTTTTCGATGGTACTGGTGCGGTTTCGTTTGGTGATCCTTGGTTTCGTTTTCTGAATGCTCAGGTCGATATCGACTCGGGACATGCGATCAATCACTCCGACATTTTTCTCGGCGCTGCAGCTGGCTGGAGCGCAGAGCCGAATCGAACGTTTTTCGACTCACTTCTATCGGAAACAGATCGAGGCCGTGCAGAGTGCGAGGCATTGTTGCGAAGTGCGTTGGTTGACGGTCCGCGATTGGTGCTTCAGCTTTCGACGAGTGATCAAAAGAAGGAATGGGGTGACGATCGCTTTAGAGCCCTGGTGCACCGGCTCTCATCGCATTTTCCGAAGCTCACCGTTTTTGTTCTCGGCGCCCCCAATGAAGTGAAGCGAATTCGGATGTTCTGTGAGGACTTGAACGCGACGGACAGTGCGCACGAAACTGCAATTATTCCGGCCGTTGTGAGTCTTGAGGGAGCGGTCAGCCTACTTGAGGAAAGCGACATCCTTGTGACGGGCGACACGTCGATTAAACATCTGGCGGCTGCGGCTTCGATCCCGATCGTTGAGCTTTCTTTGGGTAGTGCTGATGTTTTCCGAACGGGAAGTTGGAAGGCCGGCGATATTATCGTGAGCTCAAAAGAGCCTTGCGCGCCCTGCGGCCACTCTGAACTCTGTCACAGAGCAAGCCATCTCTGCGCCGAAGGTCTGCCGGCGGAGCTCATTGCTGAACTGGTCATTCGTCGAATGCAGAGCCCGCAGCTGCTTGCTCGCGAGCATCGAGAAGCTCTACGTCAATTTGCTAAGTTGGCCGAGGTGCACGTCGTTGATCGATCGGAAGGCCCCGCACATCCGCTTCCACTCTTTGCTGAACTCACCGATGTCAATTTGGCGAGCCTGCTGGAGAGAACGGCTCGCTGTATCTCGGTTGAAATGCAGTCTGGACGCTTCAGTGAGTTTGACTTTGGATCGGCCATTCGGCGTGCGGCTATAGTTCTGAGGAAGCAGTTCTTTGACGAATCTGACACGGATCTTCGTCATATTCTTTCATTGCACGAGCGTGAACTCAGGCATGCAGAGGGTCTACTGCAAAGCCTGCGTTTGCAAATTGCTCGAGTGAAAGAGAATTACCAGGACCCAGGGCAATTGAAGGATGTTATTCGCTCTTGTATTTCGACGCAAAAGCGTCTTCGGCAGAGCGCTATTCTCTCGTTTGCCTCTGAAGCACTGGCGGCGGTCGTTGAAGATGATCGTTCTGCTCCATTCACCCGACTTAGAAAAATGATTGACGCCATTGAAGAGCTTGAACGTCGACAGATGATCGTCGTCAAGCTTTGCCGAGGACTTGAAACTCAAACCTTTGACAGCTTTGAATCTGAGAGATTCGAGGGGAACAAATGAAACGAAGTTCAGCGATCGCCGCCCCGACGAGCGGTGGAGAACAGAAAGACAGTCAACTTCTCAGTCACCTTGACGAAGCCCTCATGCGCATTCGCAAAGAGGATGAGGCTATTCGCCAGCAACAGATGGATTCTGCCGCAGAACGTTCACTGCGTCTACTCAGAGTTCTCTCTGAGACCGTGATGGAGCAACGAGTTCAGGGGCGCGCGCGGTGAAGATTCTTGTTTTACAGCTCGCGCGTTTGGGCGACATCTTACAGACATGGCCGACAGTCCGTGCGCTGACTCGCGATGGACATGACGTCAGCCTTGCTGTTCGACCCCGTTTTAAAGCGGCGATTGAGGGATTGGACTCCGTTCGCAATGTGCACTTTTTCGAAACACGGCAGTATCTTGAGCCAATCTTCAATTTGCAGATGGGCGGTGTGCCAGAGGCCATGCGGCAGCTCGATCGGTTCTTTGAATCGATTGTGAGCGAACGCTATGATATGGTGATCAACCTCAGTTTTTCATCGTTGTCGTCATGGATCTGTCATGAGCTGGAGTGTCGAAGTGGCGGTCAGATTCTCGTCAAAGGCTATTCGCGCCATAGCGATGGCGCTCTCAGTATTCCCGACGACACATCGGCCTACTTCTATGCGCAAGTCGGCATTGGTCGACCGAACAGAATACCGATCACGCACCTTTTTGCTTCTATAGCGGGCGTTGATTTGGTCGAGGCCGACTGGGCACGTCCGGCGTTTTTGAAGTTGGAACATCGCTCTCCCGAAAATGGATATCCCAATGTTTTGGTTCACATTGGTGCAAGTGAAGGACATAAGTCATTCTCGAGCCGTGATTGGGTCGCCGTTTTAAATCAGGCCGTTCAGCAGACTGCACACGATTCGATTCAGTTTGGTTTGGTCGGCTCCGCGGAAGAGGCTGAGCGCGGCGAGGCGATCGCGACTGAATTGTCGGAACTTGGGTTTGGTGACCGAGTGACCTCTTATGTAGGTCGGACGACTTTTAAGGAACTGTGGTCACTGGCTTCTCGGGCTGATCTCATTTTGGGGGGCGACAGCGTCATGGCGCAGATGGCTCCGCTTGTCGGTGTGCCGATGCTGAATATGTCGACGCCGACAGTTTCACATTGGGAGACTGGTCCGCTTTCGCGCGGAAGTCGAATCGTGATTGTCGACGGCGATCTTGCGACCGATCCTCTGATGTGTGACCGCATTGCGCGCGAACTGGCGGCGATGATCAAGCACAGCGAAATCTCGAGCGCTGATCGTGTGGTTGGTGGCCCCATTGAGGCGCTTTCCGAAATTGAGCAGACTGAGGTTTGGCTTTTAGTGAAGGCGATTTACATGGGGGGAGCTTGGCCTGTCCGGCCTGAGCTTGAGCCGCTTTGGAAGGCGTGGAGCGATCTCGCTGACATTGAGGAAGAACAGACTCAGGTTCTGCTGAGTGGTCGCGGCGAGCGTCGTGCGATTGCCGAACTTCTCAACCAGATCGACGGTATCACGGACGGGCTGGCGGCCGAATCGCAGTGGGCGGCGGTGTTGGCGGATTGGTGGAAGACCGAGCGCTTGCGTGTACCGCCGGGAACAATTGAAGAAACGAGCCATCGTTTTCTTGAGATCAACCGACAGTTGAAAAACGCATTACAAAACTTGCGTCTCGAACATGGAGTGAATGATGACGGACCGCTCGTGGAGCTTTGATCAGATTCGAACGGAGTTTACTGGGTGCGAGACGCTTGGTGAAGTTGTGAGAAAACTCGAGTTTCTTGCAGCTGCGACTGGTGAAGTCGTCTGCGAAATTCGAGTCAACGATAAGATGTTGGCTGATGATATCGATGATATCGAAAGTCAGGCTGGCGTGAGTGACATTCAAACAATTTCGATGAAGTCCGAGCGCCCAGAATCGCTCATCACCCAGGCCCTTGAGTCTGCGACAGGCTTTATCGGCGTTCTGACGGATGCGAGTCTGCAGGCGGCCGAACTTTTCAAAGATGGTGATGTTGGCCCGGGCAACGAGCGTTTTCGCGAAGTGGTCGAGGGATGCCAGTGGTTTGTTGAGACTTTGAACCATGCACGTGGAGCGGCGTCTGGTCTAGGTAAGCCTGTTGACGCTGTCGAGCGTTGGCATGCCGCTGAGCGTATGCTTTTTAAGGTCGTGCAGGAACTCACCGAGACTTTCGACCGGCGTGATGTGATTGCCGTGGCTGATATTCTGGAGTTTGAGCTGACGGCGGCTCTCGAAATGTGGCACCCCATCCTGCTTAACGAGTCGACCCGACGGTCTATTTGACCGCCAGAGCTGGGCGGCTAACATAGAGAGGTGCGCTCTGAAGACGCTCTCTCAGGTCCAGTTGGGACCATCCTATTTTCTGGTGATGATCCGAAAGGCCTCATGCGTGAGGCTGCCTTTCGCGCGCGTCTGTCTATTCGCACTCAGATCGACGAAACGAGCGAACGCTGTTTGGCAGCGTTTGTAACGCTTGGCGATGACATCGAACGGTGGCAGACGCAGATGCAGCGCGTACGTGCGCGTCACCCGGATCTTCCGATCGTTGTTCTCATCGAGCGTAAAACAGAAGTCGACGGTGCCGCACTATTTGCGATTGCTGAAAAGTATCGCGTCCAATACTGGGTGGATTCGCAGGCTCGTGAGCTAGTTCCTCTCTTTGAAAAGCTTGTTCGTCTGCACGATGAATTTCGGAGTCGGGAGAAAAGCCGAAAAGAGTTGGGTTTGCGGAATAGGCAATTGCGCGACCTGCAGGCGAATCTCGAGAAAATCGTCACCGAACGCACATCCTATCTTGCCGATGCAGAACGCGAGCTTCACTCCAGAACGCAGACGACGCGAGAGCTTGTTCGATTTATAAAGGAACTGAGTCAGGCCGAGACGATCGAGGAGATATTGCAGCTCGTTTCCTATGAGATGCGCAGTTTTCATGAAGTGCGACCACCGGTGTTGGCAGTCGCGTCGCAAGAGTTTGGCGCCAGACTTTACTTTCAACAGGCTCGCGGTGCGGGCGGCCGTCCCGCGACTCGTGCGGTTGAGAAAAACTGGGGTTCGAAGATCGTTCGTCAGATGTGGAGCGCACGATCGGTGATTCGCACCAACGATGTCGATGACCAATCCTATTTGGCACAGGAGTTTGGTCGTCCTGTCGCCCGAACGGTGGCATTCCCGCTCGGCAATCGCGGCCACACGCAGGTTCCTGTTTTGATTTTTGAGCATGGGTTTGACGGCGAAAAAGTGGAGCGCTTCACGCGGTTCTGGACGGCGCGTCTGGAGCCGTTGTCGATGGCGATTGAACGTGTGTTTTTGAATCGCGAAATGTTCTCCTCGTCACGAATGTGGGAGACGATTTTTGATGGCATCGCCGATCCAATCGCTGTTCTTACTGATGGGCATGAACCGATTCGTCTCAACCAGGCGTTCTCTGAGAATGCGGGTCGCCGCTGCTATGAGATTTTCGCCGGGCGAAGCGCGCCCTGCGATGGCTGTCAAATGCAGAAGGTACTGGTCGATGGAGTTCAGGCTGAGTGGCAGATTCGTCGTGGCGAACGAGTATTCCGCGTGAAGAGCTACCCCATTCGGCTATCGAAGCTGACCTTAATCAATCACTACACCGATATCTCGAAAGGGCTTGAGCTCAAAGGCCATGCTATTCAGGGTGAAAAGATGGCAGCGATTGGTTTGATGGCCGGCAATATCGCCCACGAGCTCAACAATCCGTTAACGGGCTTAAGGTCGCTCGCACAGGTGCTTTCGGTGGATTCGCGTTTTCCAGATTCGGTGCGCAATGACCTCAAAGAAATTGAGTCGGCGGCCGAGCGGTCGAGTCGGATTATTCGCGATCTGATGGAGTTCTCTTCAGCCGGAGATCACGTGCGTGCGCTGGTGTCGATTAACGACGTCGTTGAGTCGTCGTTGAATATGATCAAGACGGCTCTGCATGATCATGCGGTGAATGCCGACCTCTTGCCTGCGAACGAAGGGATGATCCGCGTTGATCCTCATCTTTTGCAGCACGTGGTCTTCAACATCCTCAACAATGCTTCGCAGGCGATGCGCGGGGCTGGTGAAATTCGAATTCGGACTCGCCTCGATGGGGATTGGGTTGAGACAGAGATTGCGGACACTGGACCAGGGATACCTGATGAGATCCTTGGACGGATTTTTGAGCCGTTTTTTACGACCAAGGCTGCCGGCCAGGGAACTGGATTGGGATTGAGCATGAGTCGTTGGATCATTGAAAACTTTGGCGGAACGATTGTGGCAAAGAATAAAGCTGATGCAAACGGCAACAAAACGGGAGCGATGTTCATCATCAGGCTGCCGCGAGCGAGGGCGGAATGAAGTGTCTAGTGATCGATGATGAGCCACTTGTTCGGCGCTCTCTCTTGCGAGTTCTTCAGGTTCGTGGGCATCAGGGCTTTGAGGCCGAGGATGGGCCGAAGGGGCTTGCGGCCTGGCGGGAGCTTCAGCCCGATCTGGTGTTTGTCGATATCCTGATGCCAGGGATGAGCGGACCTGATGTTGTTTCACGGGTTTTGCCGAGTTTGACTGTGCGTCCGTTTGTCGTTTTGATGTCAGCCTACTCTGGCGAGGACAGTGAGCGACTTGCGGCCGATTGTGGTGCAAACTATTTTCTGGCGAAGCCGTTCGAGGATCTGTTTGCTGTTGTCGATGAGGCGATTGAGAGATCGGCGGCAGCGAAGGCGACGAGTGTGAAAGGAGACGGTTAGATGTCGAAGCAAGCGGTTGTGAAGAAGGTCAAACCATACCCTTTCCCGGCGCAGGTAAAACTTGAAGCAG
>JAEUWE010000216.1 GCA_016791465.1 Pseudobdellovibrionaceae bacterium | reverse complement strand
TGCCAACCGAGAGCCACTCTTTGTCGTTCTTCACGGTCGGATACTGATCGACAATACAAGCCTCTCCGCGAATCGGAAGCTTTTGATAAATCTCTTCAGTGATGAAGGGCGTGAACGGGTGGAGCAGACGCATGATACGATTCAACGTCTGCGCTAGAACCAGCTGCGTCGCTTTCTTTTCACTCGCGGAGCCGGTCTGTCCGTAGATAATCGGCTTCACAAACTCAAGATACCAATCGCAGAACTCGTTCCAAACAAACTGATAGAGCGCATTCGCCGCGTCGCTATAGCGATCCTGTGCGAGATGCTCCTCAACGGCTTTCTCCACCTGTGCCGTTTCCCAAACCAACCACTGATCAGCGACCGATAGCTCGGACTTCGGAGGAACCGCGCGAGTTCCCTCTTTGGGCACTTCAAAATCGCCCAGTGCATTCATCGCAAAACGAGTCGCGTTCCAGATCTTATTCATAAAGTTGCGATAGCCCTCAAGACGGCTTTCGCTAAACTTCAAATCTCGACCCGAAGCGATCTGCGCAAGAATCGTAAAGCGCAGAGCATCGGCACCGTAGTTCTCGATCAGCTCGACGGGATCAAGCGCATTGCCGGTCGACTTGGACATCTTCTTGCCATCGGAGTCGCGTACCAATCCGTGGATATAGACTTTGCGGAACGGAACATCTTTTTTAAACTCCAGGCCCATGATGATCATGCGCGCGACCCAGAAGAAAATGATATCGTGGCCGGTGACCAAAACATCCGTCGGATAGAACGTCTTCTGCGTCTCAGTGTCTTTTGGCCAGCCCATTGTGCTGAACGGCCACAGCGCTGACGAGAACCACGTGTCGAGCACGTCCTCATCTTGCTTGATGTTCTTTGACTGACACTTCTCACACGCCGCTGGATCCGCTTCTGCAACTGTCACGTGATGGCAGTCAGCACATGTCCATGCGGGAATCCGATGCCCCCACCACAGCTGGCGCGAGATACACCAGTCTTCAATGATCGAAATCCAGTGGAGATAAACCTTCGTCCACGACTCGGGCTCAAAGCGAATCGAACCGTTCTCAACCACGTGACGAGCGGCCGTCGCCATCTGCGACATGCGCGCAAACCACTGCTCGCTCAAAAACGGTTCAACAACAGCACCCGAACGCGAGCAATAGCCCACCGAGTGAACATGCGGCTCTTCTTTCAGAACCAGTTCGGCCTCTTTCAAAGCCGCCAAAACCTGTTTCCGCGCCTCTTGAACCTTCAGGCCGCTAAAGCGGCCGGCGTTCTCGTTGAGCGTGCCGTTTTTATTCAAGATGTTGATCATCTCAAGCTTGTGACGAACACCGACTTGGTAGTCGTTAAAGTCATGCGCAGGCGTGATCTTCACCACACCCGTTCCAAATTCTTTGTCGACATAGGCATCGGCCACGATTGGAATCGTGCGATCGGTGAGCGGGAGCTTCACGCGACGACCGATCAACTTTTTGTAGCGCTCGTCTTCGGGATGAACTGCGACTGCCGTATCGCCAAGCATCGTCTCAGGTCGCGTTGTCGCCACCACAAGCTTCGTCGACGGATCGCCATCAACCGAGTATGCGATATGGTACAATGTACCTTTTGTTTCCTTGTGCTCAACTTCAAGATCCGAGATCGCAGTCTCAAGCGGCCCCGACCAATTCACAAGGCGTGTCCCGCGATAGATCATGTTTCGCTTATAGAGATCGACGAACACTTTTCGAACAGCCGTCGAAACACCGTCATCAAGTGTGAACGTCGCGCGCTCCCAATCGCAAGAATCTCCAAGCCGGCGCATCTGTTCGTAAATGCGATTGCCGTACTGGTGCTTCCACTCCCAAACCTTTTCAACAAAAGGCTCACGACCCATTTCACGCCGCGATTTATTTTCTTTTCGAAGTTCGCGCTCAACTACGGACTGCGTCGCAATACCCGCGTGATCCGTGCCCGGAAGCCAGAGCGTGTTGAAGCCCGACATGCGCTTCCAACGAACGATCAGATCTTGAATCGTGTGATCAAGAGCGTGGCCCATGTGCAGCTGACCGGTGACGTTGGGCGGAGGGAGGATGATGGCAAACGGCGGCTTCTTGCTCTGGTCAGCGGCTTTAAAGTGGCCGGCCTCTTCCCACCATTTGTAGATTCGAGATTCAACGTCAGCGGCATTGTAGCGATCAGGGAGTTGGTTGCTCATTCCTGTAAGTCTACTCGCTTGCGCCGGCAGGCTCAAACGTTAGGGCCGCGCTTCAAGGCCTTGAGCTAAAGCTTTTTGGGCTTCGGCGACCATGTCTTCAGGCCTTGGCCCATCGCCCTCGGGACCAATGCCAAGGTCGACCAGATCATCACTCGTATGCAAAGGCGCCTTTTCTATGGGCATCTTTGTCTCTGATCGCTCGTCAGACGGACCGGGATCCACATGAGCCCGATGCTGGCCCCAATACTGGGTCGCCGCAAGAGCCGCCAATGCCAGAAGAACTACGATGAAAAGCCGACGGCGCAGTTCCCGACGGGACGCCATACAGCACGACTCGAACCCAGACATGGAGGACCTCCGTCCTCCACTGAGAGCAAATTCAGGACCGACCACAGCGGCTTCGACCAGCTCTCAATTCAAAAATAAAGCCCACCAGATCGGTGAGCCTTATTCGATGTGAAAAATCGCCAACTTCCTTTCAAGAAAGTTCAAGGTGGCGAGCTGCGGTTGTGCTCATTAGGGTAGAAGTATCCAGCACCCTCAACGATGGTGAGATCATCAAAGCTCCACAATGAGTTGCAGGAGTATCCCGTGCTAACGGACGAGCAATCAACTCCCGCGGTGCCCTGCACGTACGGATCGGCCGCTGCATAGTCCCCAGTGTCCAGATAGGCATCGAATTCCTCTGACGTGTTCCAGGACTGGACCATCAAAGTAATACTCTGCTTTAGCTCGCCAGCTGGTCCCAAACAGCGGAAACGATAGGTACCATGACGATATGAGTTCAAAGCCGTCGCGCCGTTTGCCGTCAATCGGTCTCCGAGCGGGCCGCGATCAATGTCAGTATAAAAAGCCGCTGGGACTGTTGCAGCATTGGTTCCCCATGTCGATGGATTCGCCTGATATCCCGCCCAATCATACATATTGGCGTGCAAGAAAACGGAGCGGTGGCCATTGCGAAGACCGTCTGACAAAAGCTTGATGACGCTCGGAAACTTAGTCACTTTACTGAGCGCCGCGCCATTCAGACCGTTGATCACGGTCGCGGCTTTCTCTTGCAACTTTGGCCATTCCGCAATGTAGTCATGTGGAGATTCCGTGCACGCTTCATACGTCCCACCCCAGTCAACCTCTGTGGAAGTTACTGACGTATCCGCTCCTACAGTTTTTGTAAGCGTGATCGCCCCGGTACCCCGACAGCAATTCGGCCCATCATCATCAGTGTGATCATACGCACATTTTGCGGTCCCAGAGGCAAACACCGTAACCTCACCCGCATAACAAACGTTGCCGTTAATTGTGCCCGACACGTCCTGAGTATCGACAACACAAGACGTCATCGTACCGCCGCCATTCACAACAACTGAAATCGCAGACGGACCCACCCCAGGTTCTGCCTTATAAAAGCGATACGGGTCTTCCTCAAGAAAACTACAGGTATCCGCCGGAACTGTGACCTGTAAATCAAAGCCGTAAAAATAGAGATCATACTCCATCATGTTCAAAAGGCAGTTGATTGAAGTCGGAGTCGTCGTCCCCTTGGCAATCTCACAGGCTGCGGCGTAGTCGCCAAACTTATGCAGAAGTGTCGTTACACCCGCCTTTGCCTTCAAGGACAACTTAAATCCCGCTGTCGAATCAATGCTACCGCTGCCGTCGCCAGTTCCAATCGAGGCGTTTGGTTCGGTGAACGTGTTTTGATCGGCCTTACAGCCGATCAAAGTCATGACGATTCCCACCGCGAGAACGGCCGTCCATTGTTGGATTCTCAACATGGCGTACTCTCCTTCAATTGCGATCAATACAACCAGTTTATCGGCGAAACGGCCGGCTTCCTATCGTATCGAAAAGAAACTCTGGTCCTAGGGCGATAGGCCTCAACATAGGTCCATGTATGAGACGTCGAGATCGCCGCGTTTTAGACAAGACGTCGATTATTTCAACATACCGCGACCAGGCATTCGATGCTAACTTGAGGGCAATGAAACGGTTCGCTCTGACTTTCTTGTTCGCGCTTGTCGCAATGAACACGACTCCGAATTCAGCGTTTGGAAGTCCAATTGAAACGCCGCCCTGGGCCTGGAGAAAAGGCTCGTTTGGGATCTCGGGCTCCACTGAGTATTTCTGGACCCACGCAAACTACGGCCCCACCCGCGGCGAATACTCGCGCCTCGCTGGCGACAACAACCTCACTGACTTTCAGACCTGGGTCCGCGCACGTTACGCGTTCTGGCCCAAATTTTCGGTCTATGGTGGCGCAGGACTGACGCAAGTGCGGGTCCTCGATACTTTCAATGAAAAGACCAACAGCGGTTTGTCTGACGCCTTTGTCGGTGGCCACTTCGTCGTTTGGCGCGAATGGCTGCGCATGGTCGCCGAGATCGAAGCCGGAATGCCGATCTCGTCGGTCACTCGCTATCAGATTTCGCCACTTGTGAATGACGGAGCGATGTACGGTCGGGCACTTTTGCATCTCCGAAAAGATATCGGCGCGCTCAAAATCTTCGGCTACGTCGGCGCCCGTCTTCCTACAGAGGGACTCGCCAAAACTCTGCACTATGGAGCATTCGCCGAAGTGCCGCTCGGAAAAATTATGCTCGGGGGCGGCGTTGATGGCATCGAGACTCTTCTCAATGACGATCTCACTCTCGCCGAGCGCTCTCTCACGACAAGCTCAGCGAATGGTGGAAGCTTCCGCTATCGCACATTCGATCCAGCGCTGCTTCGCGCCCGCGGCTGGATTGGCTTTAAACCCGGCAACACGGTCGAGATTCGCGCCGGCTACGATAAAACTCTCACAGGCTTGCGCACAGCTGAGGGACAAGCCATCACGCTCAATGTCGTCTTCTCGTCCATTCCGCGGCGAACAAGAGCGACAGGGATTTCTGAAAATCCAGACGAACGAATCTCTGCACCTGGCACGACCGACTCCTTCAAACTTGATTCTGAACAAACCGATCCGGACGTGATCAAGCCTGGAAATGACTTTCAGCCCGGTACGAGCGGTAGCGACCTCAACGAAACCGAGCGACTGCTCGATGGAAAATGAGCCCACCAATCTTCGCGTCGCCCTGAAGACCGACCCATCCGGCGCAGTCCTCATCGCTGTTCACGCGCAGCCCGGGGCACGCCGCTGCTCGCTGGTCGGCCTCCACGGCGACGCCTTGAAAATCAAAATTGGTGCGCCTCCGGTGGAGGGCAAGGCCAACGAGGAGCTCACTCACTTTCTCGCCGAGCTCCTCGAGGTTTCCAAACGCAGCATCACCCTTATCAAAGGTGACAAGTCGCGGGCAAAAGTCTTCCGGGCTGAAGGGCTAAGCCTCGACACCGCACTTGCCAAGCTCGCCGCATCAATGATGCGCTAGTCTTATGACTATCAAAGATCTGTCTCTCCTGATCGCCTCAGTCGCATTCGTCACTGGTTTTCACGACATCGCTCAGTCGGCCATCGTCAGTCGCTCCATCGAATACAATATGGTCGGAAAAAAATTTGAAGGCCTAATCGCCTACGACGATCAACTCAAAGGCCCACTCCCGGGCGTTCTCGTCGCCCACAACTGGATGGGCGTAACGAATCAGACCAAAGAAGTCGTCGAGCGCCTCGCTCAAGAGGGCTTTGTCGCCGTGGCCGTCGACATTTATGGAAAGGATGTTCGTCCAAAGAACGCAGAAGAAGCCAGCGCACTTGCGGGCGGCTTCAAAAAAGACCGCACGAGTCTGCGCAATCGTATGCAGCGAGGCCTTAAGCTGATCAAAGAACAACCGCAGGTCGATAAGAATAGAATCGCCGTCATTGGTTATTGTTTCGGAGGAACGGCCGCCATCGAACTTGCGCGCGCCGGTGCTGATGCGAAAGCCTTTGTCAGCTTTCACGGTGGACTCGATTCTCCAAAGCCGGCCGACGGCGCCCGCATCAAAGGACGCATCCTCGCGCTCCACGGTGCTGACGATCCGTTTGTCGCAGCCGCTGACCTCGCCGCATTCGAAGATGAAATGAGAAAGAATAAAGTCGACTGGCAGCTCATCCAATACGGAGGCGCGGTTCACTCCTTCACCGAAAAGGAGGCCGGAAACGACAACTCAAAGGGTGCGGCCTACAATGAACAGGCGGCAAAGCGCTCGTGGATCGCGATGCGCAGCTTCTTTGCCGAAACTCTGGGCACAAAACCGTGATGCGCGATGCGTCACAACACAATCCTAAAACTCTTATTCTTGCCGCCGTGCGAACCGTTTGCTTAAACCAATTTCCAAAGGGGGGCGTCGGATGAAGTATTCGAACGTTCTGTTTAGGGTTTCTTGGCTCTTTTCAATCCTTTGCATGGTGTCGACAGCTTCGGCTGTTACGCTCACCAAGCAAATTCCCTACTACGGTAGCGAATTCTACAGCCATGTCGCAGCCGGCAAACGCGACAAAGAGCTCATCCAAGAACTCCAGGACATTCTCGAATCGCGCCATCAACGCAACAGTGGAGCACCAGACTCCGTGAACGCCAACTGCGACACCGCAGGTCGCGACTGCTACTCGCACCAACCCATTGGCTACAGCGCTGCGCGCCGAGTTCTCATGGGGCAGATCCATCTCTCTGGCTCACCAGGCAACTACGCTGTTCGCGACGTCTATTGCGAGAAAGAATTCACGAATCGCGACTTCGGCGGATCCGATCAAGTCGGCCCTGGAAAAACCCCACAAGACTCGATCATCAATACCGAGCACACCTGGCCGCAAAGCCGCTTCAACCGCTCCTTCTCAAAAGACACACAGAAGAGCGATCTTCACCACCTCTACCCAACGCACTCACAAATGAACTCGATTCGCGGAAATCATAAGTTTGCCGAAGTCGACGTTCCAGATCGACCGCTCCCCTGCTCAAACTCGTCAAAGTTCGGTACCGTTCAGGGCCGCTCAGAAGACTACTTTGAACCACCAAACGCGCATAAGGGTAACGTTGCTCGCGCCCTCTTTTACTTCTCGGTTCGATATCACATCGAAATCGACCCAACAGAAGAGGCCTTCTTGAGAAAGTGGCATCGCCAAGACCCGGCCGATACCTTTGAGCAAGAGCGGAACGAAACGATTTACAAGGTGCAAGGCAACCGCAATCCTTTCATCGACCATCCAGAACTCGTCGAGGAAATCTCCGACTTCTAATGCACTCATTGAATGGCTGAAATAAAAAAGGTCCGCTGGCAAAGCGGACCTTTTTTGTTTTCTCGTCCTGATGTCGGGCGAACTACACGTTAGGCGTCGTGCGGAAGCGCGGGGCCTGCTGCTGCGGGGCTGCCGCAGCAGGCGTGGTCGCTTGGTTTGCACTCGGCGCCTGTGCATGCGTGACGTTCGCCGCGTGAGCCAAATTGATTTGCGGATCCGGAAGATGCATGTGGCTCGACTCAACCATCGAGATATGCGCCTGACAAACCGCTTTCAAATTTCCTTCGAACTGCATGCGAAGCTTTTTGATGTCGGCGATTTCTTGATACAGCCGCTTCAATTGATCACGACCATCGCGCATCACGACTTCAGCCTTCTGTGAGGCGTCGTTGATGATGAGCTTGGCTTCGCGCTCGGCATCTTGGCGAATCTGCTCACACATCTTTGTTGCCGTCGCGAGTGTCGCCTTCAAAGTGTCGTCCCGCTCTTTATACTCCATGAGCTGAATGTCTTTTTGACGAGCGATTTCTTTGAGTGAATTGCGCTCACGGATGAGTTCTTCCATTTGATCCGCGATATCGCGAAGGAAGTTTGCAACTTCGTCAGAATCGAGACCCATAACTTTGCGATTGAAGCTCTTGTGAGCGATGTCGATCGGAGCAATTCTCACGATTCCCTCCCTGGGACCGATGATTTACCTATTTAGGATACGAGAGTTGCTGGACCTTCGACAACGGCCCTAGGTCTAGTTTCAGTCTTTCGCTGTCCCGCGAGCCAATTCTTGGTCGCGAAGCACGGCCTTCTCGAAACTATAGCGAAGCGCGCGCTCGATCTCGAGTTCACGCATCGACTGAAGTCCAGCGGCCGTAACTCCTTTTTTCGAAACAACCCGGTCCTGGAGATCGTGGAGCGGCATATCGACTGATTTTGCCGCAAGCTCTGCCGCGCCCAAGAATGTTTGAACAACCATTTTTCGAGCGACGTCGGGCTCAAATCCGTGCTCTTCCACCCATTCTTGCCAGTACTGCATCACTTCAAAAATAAAGCCGGGACCCGATCCACAACTCACAGTCAGCGCCTCAAACAACTCGCCTTCAGGCGCTGGCACGACAAGACCAAGAGGCGAAAACAGTTCTTCAATAACCGGAGCATAGATATCAGCCCCCGGGCCCATGCAGTAGCCGAGCACTGCCCGGCGAATCGTTGCCGGCGTATTGGGCATCACACGCACCAAACCCTTTACCGTCGGAAGTAGCTTCTGAAGCGAACGAAGCGAGTAGCCAGCGGCAAGCGAGATCACGATCTGCCCAGGGAGAAAACTCGAAGCCACAGGCTCAATAACGGCGGTCAAGTCTTGTGGCTTGACCGCAATAATGACGATGTCGCAGATGTCGATCAGCTCTTCGTTGTTCGCAACGACGTTAATTCCAAACTGCTCTTGGACACGCTTGAGTTTTCCCGGTGATCGATTCGACGCATAGAGCTTCGAGACCGGAACCTTGCCGCTTTCAGCCAATGCCTGGATCATCGCTTGGCCCATGTGGCCGGTCCCAATAAAGCCGATCTTTTGGTAGATCATTGATTCATCATGCGCGACCTTGTGGCGACGCGCAACAATGATACACATTTCTTTTTTCGGAGTTCCTCGATAAACCGACAGAGACCGACCGATTGGAGCACCATCATGATGTCTTTTCAGAAATTCCATTTCGTCACAGCCGCCACTCTCCTGATCCTTGTGGGCACAGGATCACCAGCAAAAGCCGCTATCACCGAAACGCCGACCACCGTTTCGATCGTTATCGATCAGGCGCAAGAAGCTCACGATATCTACTTCAAACTCAAATTCCCAGAAGCAATGGCCACTGATCCGAATGGCAAAAGAGCGATGATGAAGCGCTTCAGAGACAGTTCTGGCACGGTGTATTTCTACTGTGCTCAATACTCGGGTCCGAAGTTCACATGTGGCGCTGAGATCGCCAAAGTTTCAAGCAGCGACCACGTTGCCGTTGAATACACTCCGAGTATGATTCGCGCGACACTCACTGAACCGCAGACAATTCAATTTCTCTTTGAGGCTATTGATGTGCCGATGCTGCAGCACGCCGGATACTTTATGAAGTACCTCAATACAGAAGATCTGGCTCTCAGCTTTTCATGCTTGAAAGGGCATCTGAGTTCTGAGAACGACAACTGCCAACTATTGATTCAGAACTAGTTCAAAAAAACGCTCGGCCTACTGCCGAGCTCCGAAGATCGCCGTCCCCACACGAACCATCGTCGCGCCCTCTGCAATGGCGGCCGCAAAGTCATGCGTTGTTCCCATCGACATTTCGGTGAAAGACCGCTGTTGCTCGATTGAAAGACGACGCTTGGCCAACTCAAAAACGGCGCGAACTTCAGCAAACTGCCGGCGCGCCAACACCTCGTCTTCAACCAGCGGTGGCAGTGCCATAATACCGCAGATTCGAATGTGAGACTGACGAGCAGCCAGGTCGACAAGCGAGGTAAAATCCTGAACACTCGCTCCCGACTTTGTCTCTTCGTTCGCTATATTCACCTGAAGCAAAATGTCCTGCACTATCTCCTTTTCGGCCGCGCGCTTTTCAATTTCTAAAACCAATGATTCGCGGTCGACAGAATGAATCAACACGAACGACCCAACGACCGCCTTGACCTTCTTGCTTTGGAGACCACCGATAAAGTGCCAATTCACTTTTCGGTCGATACCGGCGATCTGCTGCAACTGTGCAATCTCCACTTGCTTATCCACAGCCTCTTGAGCGTAGTTCTCACCAAACTCCAGCTGATCCGCCAAGACCGCCTCCATCACGGCTTCCGCAGATTTCGTCTTCGAAACCGCGATCAGCTTCACGCTCGACGGCGCCCGATGAAATTGGATGCAGGCGTTCGAAATCTGTTGGCGGATACTGAGGAGACCTTCTTGTACCGATGAAACTCGCCTGCGAATCTGCCATCGATTCTCGACAAGCAGACGTTTCAACTCGTCGATAGGAAGTCCAACGACATTATCGAACGGCCCTTCAATTCGCTGAACGAAAGCGCCGGCTTCGCCCTGAATACCATAGCCACCAGCCTTGTCCATCGGATCACCCGAACGAACATAGTGCTCGATTTCTTGAGCCGTCAGCTCGCGAAAATACACCTTGGTTTCGACAACAGACTCAGCCCAGGTATCCGTGTCGACGTCATAGAGCGAAAGTCCAGTGAGCACGACATGAGTCTGGCCAGAGAGCTGCTTAAGAAATTGACGCGCTTGATTCTCGTCCTTCGGCTTGCCCAATGTTTGGCCAGCCAAGGCCACCATCGTGTCGGCCGCAAGGATCAAAACCCCCTGTCCTTTCAATGGCTTTCTCATTTTGAGACAGGCCTCGGCCTTGTCATGAGCCAGCTGTCGAATTTGCTGCGCCAGATTCAGGTTTTCATCGGGAATTTCCGATATTTGAGAAGGGAGGATGTCGAACTCGAACCCTGCCAACGAAAGGATTTGTCTTCGACGTGGCGACTGCGATGCCAAAACGAGACTGCGAACATTCATGTCTCTCTTACATCACGGAAGGTGATTGATGGGAAGTGATTTACTACCGATGGTCCTCATCCTTGTCACAGGTGTGTCGGTGTATTTCTTTGTCTCGTCGCTGCTTGCGAAGGACGAAGGAATGCAAGCGCTGTCCTGGGCCTCGGGCAATGCACCAGAAAAATCCAAGTCGAAACTCATTGAGATCTCAAGATCGCTCGTTCATCAATTTACAATTCACTATGCCGTTCGCTTTAAAGATCCGCGGTGGCGCAAAAAAATTGAACACAAGCTCATCACGTCAGGTCTCACCGCCGAGCTCAACGTCGACGAATTCATTGGACTAAAATTGCTCTGGGGTGTCGTGCTCCCGATCATCGCTCTCGTGCTGAACTTTGCCTTACAGTTGAACTATCCCGTGCCCGTATTTTTGTTTTTCGCATTGATTGGCTGGGGTATGCCGGACTCGCACGCAAAGAAAATGCGCTCTGACCGCCAGAGCTCGATGATCACCGAGCTACCGTTCTTTGTTGATCTCATGGCGCTTGCCGTTGAAGCCGGAAAAGACTTCCAAGGCGCCATTCAGGCTATTGTTGAAAAGGCAAACGCCGACAGCGTCTTGGCTGGCGAGTTCAACCAGGTCTTGCGCGACATCACTCTCGGCAGCTCCAGAGCCGAAGCTCTGCGCGGCCTCGACAATCGATGCGATGTCCCCGAGATCAAGTCACTGGTCAACGTCGTGATCGACTCTGATGCAACCGGCGTCAGCATCGCACGCGTCTTAAAGGATCAATCAGCACAGATGCGTCTTGAGCGATTTGTGCGCGCAGAAAAAGAAGGAGCCAAAGCTTCGCAGAAGATTCTGATTCCACTCGTCGTGTTTATCTTGCCGGCCGTTTTCATCATGGTCTTCGCACCGGTTGCGCTGCAGTTTATTTATGGAGGTGGACAGTGATGCGCCTTCTCCACAATGGCACCGTGGTCGTGAGCGAACTCGAAGTCGCAAGCTCATTTGCACAACGAAGCAAGGGTCTGCTCGGCCGCGCCTCGTTACCCGAAAATCAAGGTCTCTGGATCAAACGCTGCAACTCAATCCACACTTGGTTTATGCGATTCGCCATCGACGCCGTCTTTGTCGATAGCTCGCTGCACGTTATTCACGTCTACCGCAATTTGCCGCCATGGAGAGTAACGTTGCCACGTCTCAAAGCCACAAGCGTCATTGAAGTTGCGGCCGGCACTCTGCCCCTAACCCTCAACCCAGGAGATCAACTCTATGTCGAGTCGTGAAACCTGGGCCATCCGAGTCCTCAGCGGACCACAGGCCGGACAAATCATGCCGCTCACTGTGGGATACAACGTCATCGGCCGCAGCCCAAACTGTCAGATCAAACTGGCCTCGAATGCAGTTTCTAAAGAGCATGCGACCGTTCTTGTCACCGACGATGGTAAAGTCATTATCACCGACATGAATTCACGCAACGGCACGTTCGTTAATGGTCTTCGCGTTCAAAATCAAAAGTTACAAGCCGGAGACAAGCTCACATTTCATGACCTCATTATTGATATTCTGAAGCTTCCGGCCGGAGTTGATCCTCGTCATGTTCAAAACATGCAGAATGGTCTTGCCCCGATGCCGGCGTGGGCTGGCAATGGCGCCCTCGCCATGCCCGTTCAACAGCATCCGATGGCTGCGCAAGCCTATCCAGATCCCAGCGCGCAGGTCGCCCAAGAAGTCCATGCTGAAGTCGAACATGATGCACGTCCCCGAGTGGCTTCGAGCGGAAACGCTCTCTTCGATCTACTCGAGAATCTGCGACTCTATCTTGATCACGTCGCTATGCCTGGGATTTACAGTCTTATTCAACGCATGAATTACCGTCAGGGCCTACTCCTTCTGATTGCTATTTATGCCGTTGTATTGACGTTTGTCGCGACGATTCCGATGGTGACCTTGACCAAGTCGAGCATTCGCCAAGAAAGCATCCGTCGGGCAAAAACAATTGCCCGCAACCTCGCCGCTATCAACCGCCAAGCCATCCTTGAGAAAAACGAGGTGGCGGTCACAGTTCGACTGGCCGAACTTGAAGAAGGCGTATCAACGGCCGTTATCATCAATAAAGACGGAACAATTCTCGCGCCCGCCAATAAACGTGGCGAGTTCGCCAAAATGCCTTTTGTTAATCAAGCGCGACGCGAAGAGCGAGAAACCGATGGATTCACAGGCGACTCAACACTTGGTGTTGCGGTTCCCATCTCGCGCTACAATCCCGACACCGGCTCACAAGAGGCCGCCGCCTATTCTGTCGTTCTATACGACATGGGATCGATGGCGATGAGTCCTGCACAGACCATGGGACTCTTTCTGCAAATCTTCCTTGTCGCAGCTCTGCTCGGCGGTGTTCTCTTTTTCTTTCTCAGCCGTGTCGTCGAACATCCAGTCGAACTGCTCAGCACGCAGCTCAACGATGCCCTTCGCGAAGGGCGCGATGATCTAGCAACTCCCTATCAGTATCCACTGCTTGAAAAGCTGATTTCGAATGTGAACTCGGCGCTGAACCGCGCCGCCAATGGCAGCGGCCAGGCATTCGGGGGCGTCAGTGGCGGTGTCATCAATCGAGACATCGAGGCCTCAAATGTCGTTCGCATGTTGAACACTCCCGCACTGAGTATCAATGCCATCGACGATCGCGTCATCGCAACTAATAGTGCTTTCGATCATCTCATCGGATCAGCAGGTGCTCTCGTTGGTCGATCTGTAAACGAAGTTCCAGATCCAGCGCTCCAAGCGAACTTGCGTGAACTGCTTCCGCGAATGCGCGAACAGATGGGATCAATTGCCTTTAGCGAGATCCCTTTCTCTGGTGAGAAATATGAAATCAATGGCCAAGCCGTTCTCAATCACTCGGGCGAAGCCGGTTGGTATTTGGTCGTGCTGCAAAGAAGTGGAGGGTAAACGGTAGTGACTTTGGCTCCGGCGATCCCTCGTACGGGATTCAAATTCACAATTGCTGTTCGCGGTGGCCCCGATGCTGGCGCGACCTATCAGCTTTTGCCTCCGAGAGTCACAATCGGCCGTGATCCAACATCGAACAATGTCGTTCTCAACGACCCGCGCGTGAGCCGAAATGCGGCCGTGATCGAATTCACTCCCGAAGAAATCACTATTCACGACATTAGTGGTAAAGCAAAGCTGACCGTCAACGGCCGGCATGCTGAGCAGCAGCCGCTCAAAGGCGGAGATATGATTCGCATCGGCGAGTCAGAACTCGCCTTCATTGTCGAAGCCATGCATCTTCTTGCTCCACAGGCCGTTCCCGGTGTTCCATCACTTTCGGTTATGGGCGGCGCGGCGAACTCCGCCACACCGCAAGTCAAGAACGTCCGACCTCAGAAATCCGGCAAAGGTATGTTCTACCTCATCATGACCGGAATCATCGGCGGCATGGTCTATATTGGAATGTCCGACAGCACTTCGAGAAAACTCGATAAGGGGCTTAAGACGACTTCTGAAATCGAGAAAGAAATCTCTGAAAGCGACGCCCGCACCGCAACGGCCGCAAAAAAGAGAACCTTTAGAACCGAGGAAGAGAAAACCCGATACGAAGAGGCCCAGCGACATTATCTCGAAGGCTTTCGTGACTATCAAAAAGGTAGCTACTCACGAGCAATGAGATCTTTTGAAACGGCTCGAGCAATCGACCCCGAACATCAGCTTGCACTTCGCTACTACAGGCTGGCCGAGAAACAGCGCGACGAGTCCGTAACACAACTCACGCTCGAAGGGCGTCGCTATCTCGAAAAAAATATGTACGCTCGCTGTTCATCGGCGCTCGAGAAAGCGCTTTTACTTATGAACAACAAAGAGGACCTTAAGTACAAGCAGGCTGAGGCAATGAAGAAAGAATGTGACGTGCTTCAAGAGGGGCGGTTCTAATGCCAATCCTCAAAGCCTTTCTCCATGGTAAGGAAATCGCTTCGATCCAGTTGCGCTCTGGCGAGGAGTACATCATCGGACGTGCCGATGGTTGCGCCATCCAATTACAAGAACAACCTGGAATCTCCCGACAGCACTTTAAAGTCGCCGAAATCGACGGCGTCTGGAAGGCCTCCGTTCTATCGAAGTTCGGTGAAATCATTGTTGCTGGCCAAGCGACGGCTGAGGTTGAGCTCACGCCAACAAGTGTCTTCAACGTCGCGGCTTATGACTTCCGTATCGTCGAAGAGTCGTCCGCGATTTCTGCCGCAGTTCCGACCAGCCGGTCTGCCGCCGTCGGCGCTGAGAACTTCGCTGACGACGCCCCGTCGGCGCCTCCCGCTCATCCTGGCGGCACACTCTCGCTGGTTCCGGCGCCACAACATCCACAGCCCTCATTTGAGGGAAATGATGATGCCACCAACGTCGGCGTTTCGCTCCCAGGACGGCCTTCGATTCGAATTGTGAAAAGCAGCGGAAGTGAACAGCGCATCGATCTTGATGGAAAGAAGTGGCTCGCCGGGCGCGAGGACACTTGCGACATCTTTCTTCCGGACCGTAAGGCAAGTCGACGACAGTTTGAGATCACATCGACTCCTGAAGGATACTTTGTCACCGATCTCGGAAGCGCCAATGGCACCGTTCTCAACGGCACGCCTTTGATTCCCGAAGAACCCCACCTCCTACAAAGCGGTGACGTTCTTTCAGTCAATGCCTTGAAGGTCCACTTTGAGGTTCGTGATCCGAATTTTGAAAAGCGCCTAGTCGCGATTGCGCCAAACGTGCTCGCGGCACCACTCGCTCCGGTCGCTCAGTACGAGATGATCAACTATCCCGTCCTACAAGGACCTGGCGGCGCGGTTCGCATCGACAACTATGGGGCCGAATGGTCAGCCGACAGCAGTAAGAAAAACTCGAAAGCGAAAACCATCCGTCTGGCCGCAATTCTTGCGATTGCGGTCATCGGACTCTATGCCGCTTTTGGCCCTGACTCCGACAACAAGAGCAGCAAGACAAACGATCCCGGAAACGGAATTGAGCGACTCTCCGCACAGCAAAAGCAGACTATTAAAGAGATCTATGTCACAGCTCGCAATCTCTACATGCAAGGCAAGTTTGAGAACGCCTACGAGCAGCTCAAAAAACTCCACGAAATTCTACCGGAAGGTTACGAAGGATCAAAGACAATGGAGGAGGACTGCCTCGCTCAGCGCGCCAACGCCGAGAAATTAGCCTTCATTGAGGCCGAACAGAAACGTGTGGAAGAACAAAAACGCATCATCGATCGCAATATTCAACAATGCAATCCAATCGCCAACCGCACATTTAGTGTCGATGAGATTCGTCAGTGTCTTTCGCCCACGATCGGACTCGATCCCACCAATCCCCTGGTTATCGATTTGATCGGTCGGGTCGAAAAACGAGTTGGCGAACGCACATCAAAGCTCTCAGCACATCGCGACTACCAAGACAAAGTTGATCGCGGTCGCGAGCTTCATGAGAAAGCCCTTGCCCTACAACGACAAGGTCAGTGGTATCCGGCAATCGACGCGTTCAATAAGCACATCGCATCGCAAATGCCGGATCCCGATGGACTCAAAACACGCTCTCAGCAAAATATTGTAAAAATTAAGTCAATGCTTGCAACAAAAGTCGATGAAGCACTCGCGTCGGCCAACGCGGCCTACCAGAGTCGAAACTTCAAAGACGCCCTCGAGGGCGCAAGACGCGCCAAAGAGTTTGATCCAAAGAGCGAGAAGGCTGCGGAGTTTATTGCTCGCGTAAGGAAAGAACTCAATTCACAACTGCGTACGCTGTACGAAGACGCCATTCTCTATGAAGGCGTTGGACAAGTGAAGGAAGCACAGAGCAAGTGGCGACAAATCATGGATCGCGATACGACGGATGGTGAATACTATCTGAAGTCTAAAATGAAACTTCGCAACTATTCGGATCAGGGCACATGAAGTTCGATTTTCAGCATCGGCCTTATTCTGGAAAACAGCCTCGCCCGACACCCGAAGTTCACTTCGAAGCGTCGCTCAATACACTCATCGTCGCAGTTCCATGGGGCCCTCGATCGGGCGCAAGGAAGGTGATCGACCGTGTCTTGGAATTCCTGGCATTCGCATCCCAGGACAAGGAGGCAACTTCGCCATTGCCGAAACTTTCATGCCTTTCTGATGCCGCAAACAATCTACGCATTGCAGCTCTCCTCGCTAACGATATGCTCTATCGAGAGGACAACCGCGACGAATACCACGTCGGCGTCGAGCTACTTGCTCTCACCTTATCGGGCAACGAGCTTTGCTGGGTTCAGGTTGGCGGCCCCAACGTCCTCCTCGCACGAAAGAATCAAACTCTGCTTTCCCTTGAGTCGAAAACCGATCTCTCTCTCGATTGTTCGGAGCAAAAAAACGGAACACCACTGACGCCTCTTCCTGGACAACTTCTAGGACTCGATAGCAATGTGAATGTTTCAGTCAATAGCTTTCGAACGAGAGCAAATGACCGCCTCATACTACTTGCCCACTCACAGCCACCGGCCATTGTTTACTCTTGGACAATGGCCGATCTGCAATTGGATAAGATGATTCGCGACGTCGCAACATCCGCTCCACACCGAGCATTCTGGCTAGGAAGCCTAGACATTTCGGCCGAACGCTCAGATCAACCACCCATTGATGAGGCTGCGTGAAACTGCTGACACCCGGATCGATCACAGGCCTC
>JAEUWE010000182.1 GCA_016791465.1 Pseudobdellovibrionaceae bacterium | reverse complement strand
AGTTCTTCGTCGGGAAGGCCGCGTTTAAAATCGGAAAGTTCGATCTCGCTTCCGCGCGAAAGAAGAATCACGCGTTTTAAAGTCGAGCGCAGTTCGCGAATGTTGCCGGCCCAGGTCTGTGATTTCAGCCATTGCCACGCGGCCTGCGAGAGTTTCTTATCTTCAGCGCCGAGTTCGCGAAGGATCTGTGCGCTGATCACGGGGATGTCGTCTCGTCTATCGCGAAGGGCGGGGATCTCAAGCGTAACTTCGGCCAGGCGGAAGTAGAGATCCTCGCGGAACTCTCCCGTGCGGACCATTTGCCGCACGTTTTTGTGAGTGGCGGCGATAAAACGAACATCGACGCGCAGACTCTTATTTGAACCAAGTGGTTCAATCGAGCGTTCTTGTACGGCCCTTAGGATTTTCGCTTGAAGCCCAAGCGGCAAGTCGGCCACTTCGTCTAAGAAAAGTGTTCCGCCATGAGCGGCCTGGAACTTCCCGATCTGATCACTCGTCGCTCCAGTAAAGGCGCCGCGCTTATGTCCAAAGAGAACGCTTTCAAGGAGATCGCGTGGAATGGCGGCGCAGTTGACAGCGATAAATGGGGCTTGCGCGCGAGGGCTGAGTTCGTGCACCCATTTCGCCATGACCTCTTTGCCGACGCCAGTTTCGCCGCCAATAAGAAGCGAAAGATCACTTCCTGAAACATCCCGGGCCAAGCGAATGGCCTCTTGCATTTTTGCGTTATGAGAAAGAAACGGACCTTCGTTTCGTTGCTCGCGAGAAACTGAGATCAAAGATTGCACTTGTTCTTTGAGCGACGTCTCGCGCAGGTGGCGCTCCACCATGAGCGCTGAAAGTGTGGCCAGAATCTCGGCCTGGGCGAGCTCGCTTTCGCTTAGGCCCGAGTGGGGCTTGAGCGATCCAGCGACAAGGGCGCCGAAAGTCGTTCCGCGAAGTGTCAGCGGCCATGAAGAGACTGCGTAGAAGCCGCTTGCGACGAGACTCTTCGAATTGTCGTAGCGAGAGCCGACGATGTTTGAGATCGAAATTGGTGTGCTCGACTTGAGCGTGTCTTGGACAAGGTTCTCAGAGAGCCATGGATCGTTCACTTTGAGGCCGAGGCTCACCAGAGGTGTAAAGCCTGAACCATCTTTAATGATGATCAGACCCTTTTCAAAACCGAACACCGACTGAAAGAGATCAAGCACGCGGCTCAGCGCCGGCGTTAACTCCTTCATTTCCGCAAGCGAGCGCGTGAGTTCGAGAAACTGTTTCAGTGACGCACCGTCTGCAGCAGCGCTGTCAGCCGTGGTTGTCGTTGGCACAAGTGCGATTCTCAAGTCCTCGACTTCAAGCACGGTCCCTGCCGAGAGTTTTTGGAGTCCGCGCTTTTTTCCGATCAACACATGCGCCTGCCACGTTCCGTCCGCGGAAGGTGAGAGTACAGCGTAATCACCTTTGGTTTTAAGGCTTGAAAACTTACGCCCCGTCGATTGCGCTCCGCCGATCACGACAAGCTGTTTTGAATCGATCAGGCAGGAGTCTTGGCCAGCAATAAGAAGGACCGAATTCACTGGGCACCTCCGGCGCGAATCACCGAGACACGTCCCGCTTTGACATCGACCTGCCCTTCAATAGGCAGGAAGCCTTCTTTTTCAATTCGCATCGGATACTGCCCTGGAGCGATCCGGTAGCGCCTGAGTCGGTCTCGAGGCACGAGCTCGTTTCGAACATACACGCTGACGTCGTCCGGTACCTCAAACGACAGCGTGCCTTTTTCGGGAGCGGGCTTTGGTGTATGCGCTGGCGTCGCCGCTGGTATTGCGACTTCGGTCGAAGAGGGTTTACTAATCGCGGGTGATGCCTGCGTGACATGAATTTCAGCTGCCTGATCACTGCAGCTCCGGAATGAAAGAGCCGCTGAAAGGCCGCCGACAGCCGCAATCGCTGTAGCGGCGCGGGCAAGTTTTCGCTTTTGTCCGAGCTGATTTGAGTTCTTTGCTCCAAAAGTCGCAATGAGCGTAGGAAGCTCCTCATCATTCGGAAATAACCGATGGAATTCCGCAAGATCAGACGCCGAGGCTTCTGGCGTCTTGAGGCGAGTGATCAAGCCGAGGTGTTTTTCGCGAAGAGCTTCGGTCTGATGCTCAAAGCCTGAGGCCGAAATGCTTTCCGCGAGGACGGCTTTTGAAAACCGCAGAATGCCGCTTCGGCTGAGCTCATTCATGAGCGCTGCTTCAAACTCCCAAACAGTCGCTGGTCTGAACTCTGGTTTTGGATTGAGTGTTCGATCCACCAGATGACCGATGGCCAGCGGAACATGTGGTGCTCGCTCGCAAAGTGGAGTGAAGCGACCATTGGTCATAAGTTGAATCAGGGTTTGCGGTGTCTCTCCAATAAAAGGAGCTTCGCCTGCGAGAAGCTCATAGGCCATCACCCCAAGTGAGTAGAGATCGGACTGCTCGCTTGCGCGAAAGCCGTTGATCACTTCGGGTGCAAGATAGCCAAGCGAACCAACGAGAAGGCCAACTCGGGTCAGTGTCACCCGTGTCACAGTTCGTGCGAGACCAAAATCAGTGATTTTAACTTCGCCGGTGAGTGAGAGCAGAATGTTCTCAGGCTTCAGATCGCGGTGGAGAGCGCCGATCTCGTGCGCAGCGCCCAGCCCGCGCGCGATCTGTGCTAAAACCCAGAGCTTCGGTTCGATCAGCTGCAACTCTTTGGCTGTGCCCATCATCCACTGTCGAAGATCCTGCCCTTCGATCAACTCCAGCTCGAGCGCAAAAGAGCCGCCCTCGTTGCGCACGCCATAGGTTGAAACGACGTTGGGGTGTTTGAGGCGTGACAAGATCGCCGCCTCATCCTCAAGGCGTTTCACCAACTCAGGATCGCGCGAGACCATAGGAGAGAAGACCTTGAGCGCCACCGGCATGTGCCGAGTGAGGTTCATCGCGGCGAAGACTTCGGCCGTCGCGCCGACACCAAGCAAGCGTTTGAGTTCAAACCCGGGATAAGCGCGGTCGGTCGTTGGAGTGTTGAGCATCCCCGCATTTACCATGGTATGACAAATCTGTCATGGATAGTGCCGGTGCCGTCGCCGCGTAGAGCAGAATTTTCATGGGCCTGGGATCGTTTTACTTTTAGCGGATGTCCCGTTGTCTCATTGAAAGACTCCCGATAGAGCCGTGACGCATTCCGATTAGTTTTAATTGTGATGGAGGTATTTCCGATGTACTTGGGCTTCAATCGGCGGGCAGGCATCCTTCTTGGTTTCGGTTCAATTTTTGTTTCTATTTTTTGTGTCGGATGCTCTGGCGGCTCCTCATCAGGTGGACCAGTGCCGAAAGTTGAGATCAAGAACCCTAAGCCACGTAACAGTAAGAGCGCGGTTGCGGTGGTTGGAGACAGTCTGGCTGTAGGGACGGGAGCGCAGAAGCCGGCGTCGACGATAGAACAATGTTTGCGGCGTGAAATGAGTCTTAGCAACGTTTTCACGGTCGCTCAGGATGGTTTAACCACACGACAAACATCGGATCTTTTCTCATCATTGGCGGAACTAAAACCGCGGGTCGTCGTCCTCAGTCTTGGTGGTAACGATGTTCTTCTCGCGGCGGATGGACAGGCGTTTCCTGAAGAGGAAACACTTGAGAACTTGCGCAGGTTCTATCGTCAGCTGACAGATAAGGGTGTGCTGGTCATTCAGCTTGGGCTAAACCCGCCGACTCCAGAGGCTGCACGCCTCCCCAAGATTGCGGCAGTGGCAGCAGCTGAAGGGGTTGTTTACGTCCCTGATATTCTCCAAGGTCTTTGGAAAGACTCTCGTTATATGACTGATCCCATTCATCCAAATGACGCCGGCTACGCCAAAGTCTGCGAGCGTGTTGTCGCGGCGATGAAACCACTATACAGCGAGAGCAAGTAACGCACGTCAGCTTCCGGCGCCGGAAGCTGACGCGTGTCATCCGCACTCCGGATAACTCCACGGCAAAAAAAAGCCCGCGTCCAAAGACACGGGCTGATAATGCGACAGGTCGCCAAAAGGTACAATGTACCTTTCGCTTAACGAGGATACAGACCGCGCAACAGCATCGCGCGCTCGAGGCGGCGAACGGCTTGCGCCATGGCGGCTGTGCGCATGTCGACCTTCTTCTCGGTCTTGAGTTCCCAAACTTTGTCGAACGCGCCGTTGATGATCTGCTTCATGCGATCGTTGACTTCGTTTTCGCTCCAGAAGAACTGCTGCATGCCCTGAACCCACTCAAAGTACGACACGATAACGCCGCCGCCGTTGGCGAGGATATCGGGGCAGATCATGACGTCGCGCTCGGTGAGGATTTTTGTTGCCGCGTTGTTTGTTGGGCCGTTGGCGCCTTCAGTGATGATTTTTGCTTGGATCTTGTGGGCGTTGGTTTCGCTGATCTGGTTTTCCATCGCGCACGGAGCCAGGACATCGCATTTCAAGGTGAGCAGATCTTCGTTTGAAATCGGCTCGCTTCCAGGGAAGCCGCGAACGACTTTGTGTTCAGCGACATACTTGAGAAGTTCAGGAACATTGAGTCCGCTTGGGTTGTGGATACCGCCCGAAACGTCACTAACCGCGATGACTTTAGCGCCGCGCTGGTGAGCGTAAAGGGCTGCGTGCGAACCGACGTTACCGAAGCCCTGGATCACCATGGTGATGCCCGACATTTTCATGCCGATTTTCTCAAGAGCTTTTTCGGTGATAAAGACCACGCCAAGACCGGTTGCGCCGTTTCGGCCAAGTGAGCCGCCGATCTCGATCGGTTTACCGGTGACGACGCCGGGTTCGGAGTTGCCGACCTCTTGTGAGTAAGTGTCCATGATCCACGCCATGGTCTGCGCATCCGTTCCCATGTCGGGAGCAGGGATGTCGACGCGGGGGCCGATCAGTGTGCCGAGCTCAGACGTGTAGCGACGAGTGAGGTTCTGCTTTTCTGTACGGGACAGTTTTGTTGGATCGACTTTCACGCCGCCTTTGCCGCCGCCGAGTGGAAGATTCAAAAGTGAACACTTAAAGGTCATGAGCGTCGCGAGAGCAGCAACTTCAGACAGCGATACATCTTGGTGGTAACGAATACCGCCCTTGTACGGGCCAAGAGTGGAGGAATGCTGAACGCGGAAGCCGGTGAAAACCTTCACGCGGTAGTCGTCCATGCGGACGGGAACCGAAACGATTACGGCTTTCTTTGGACGCTTTAAACGCGCCAAAACGTTCGGGTCGCAATTGATAACGTTTGCTGCGTTGTCGAGAATTTTGATGGTGTTATCGAACATCTCGCCTTGATAGAGCTCTTCGTGTTCGGTGTGCGAATGATTCGACGTTGGTGCATTTGGCGTTACCGAATTGGACATGGAAACCGATCCCCCTGAATGTTGAAGCCGTACCATTACACGAGAGGGTGGACGGGTTGGCAAGTGTCGTAGCTCTAGGCCAGCCTTCGACGCCGCGAGAGGTTAAGACCTTGGCGAGGTCCGGGCGTTCGTGGTTGTATGGGCCAAAAGCAGGGAGCCGTTCGTATGACCGTGACTCGTATGGCCATGAGTTCATTTACAAAGACATTGCTGGCGCGTTTGCCGGATTTGGCGGGACGCGAGGTCGTTATCGTGGGCGATTCGGGTGTCGATGAGTACACTTTGGGCCAGGTGCGTCGAATCAGTCCTGAAGCACCGGTGCCGGTCGTTGAAGTGGAAAAGGAAGAGTCTCGCCTTGGTCTCGCGGCCAACGTTGCTCAAAACGTAAGCGGTTTGGGTGGTGTTCCTCGCCTGGTTTCGGTTGTTGGGGACGATAAGGGCGCTGTGCAACTGCGCGAACTCCTGCTTGCGGCCAAGGTTCCGGTCGACCACTTGGTGGTGGATGGCTCGCGTCCGACAACGCGCAAACTACGAGTGATGGTACAAAACCACCACATCGTGCGTGTCGACTATGAGCAGCGGAAGTTCCTGGCGCCGAATATCGAGACTCAGGTTTTAGCGAAGATTGAAAACGCATTGGCGTCGCCGAAGTGTGTGGCGCTGATCATTCAAGACTACGCCAAAGGTGTGATCAGCGAGTCATTGGTCGGAAAAGCTGTCGCGCTTGCAAAAAAGCGCGGTGTGAAAGTTCTAGCCGACCCCTATCGCTCGACACCGCTTGCGACCTATCAGGGCGTCGAAGTGATGACGCCAAACCATGACGAGTCGATTGCGCTCAGCGGGATTGGCGCCGATGAGCTTCGCGCGAGCGATCAGACACTCAACGAAATTGGGCATCGCTTGATGGAGGGTGTTCA
>JAEUWE010000179.1 GCA_016791465.1 Pseudobdellovibrionaceae bacterium | reverse complement strand
TGACAAATGCCACAGGCGGAATACGATCCCGGCCTCCGAACTTCGTCGCCTTTTCTGGTGCGACAATACACTCCGAAGGGCCGACGATCTCCTTCACCTCGACATTGAGGAGCGATCGACGCGTCGACTGAAGCGTGCTGCCGCGATACTCAAAGAGCCCCAGCAGGTCGCCGACTTTTATCCCATGCGCAGAACCCAGATTCAAATGAGCAAGCGCTCCACCCTTGTCAGTCTTGATCACATAGCCCTTGTAGGACACGGACAGAACAAGTGCATCGACCACGCGCTGACTGAGGATGATCTCGGGATCTTTCTCGTCAAGTTCAGCCACCCGGTACTTCACCTGGAACGTTCGGATCAGACGACCGGATCGAGAAACAATCGTGGTGTTGATCTCTTCAAGCCCCAGCTGCACGTAGAGCAGACCGTCTACCGCGGCCTTCTTGATGTAAGCACCGATCACTTTGTTCGGGCGCTCCGAAGACAGCGTTCCTCCCTTAAGGGGATCCACCGACGACGTCGGCTGCAGATAGGTCAAAGTTTTGATATCAAGAACCAGTCGATCGCGAAATTTCTTTTCAAAATCTTTCACAATAAACTTCCGCGCCGCCTTCGCTACAGCGATCGGCGGAACAGCAACGGTTCTGACGGCGAGATCATTGCTCACCACTTTATCCGGACTTTTCACGTCTTGTGGCTCCGGAACCATCGGTGCCTTCTGCGTCTTGAGAAGCTTTTCGTCCTCAAAGGCTGACGCTGCACGCTCTTCATCAGAAAGTGGAGCTGGAGTTGCACCCGTGGTTGCATCTGGAGTTGCATCCGGAGCAGGACTGACGGCCTCTGTGGTCTCGGGAGAGGGTGGAACAACTTCGACTTCAGCCTGTTCGTCCAACTTGTCGACCGGTTTTCCGACTGGCGCTGGATCTGGTTGTGGCGTCGGGGCTGGACGAGATGTTGGCTTCTTAGGCTCATCTTCGATATCGAGCTCTTCCTCATCGGACTTTTTCGGCTTTTTCGCTTTTCGGCTTGGCTTGGTCTTCGCCTTCGTTTTGACGTGTTTCTTTGAAACTGCCTTCTTCTTCATCGTCTTTCGAACTGGTGCGTCCACATCCGCACTGTCAGCCGAAGGGAGGCCACCAGGATCCGCCATGTTCTCGATTTCATCTGGAGTCGGCGTATCCTCATCCTGCGCCTTCGCGGGCACGCGATCGATGAGCAGAATAAAGCTCGCCATAACGAGCACCGAAACACAGACCCCAAAAACTGAGCGAGTACTTTTCATTGAGAAAAGGCTATCGAAAGAGAACCACATTGTCTAACGCGTCGACCAGCCTAGGCTCCATCGCGGAGTTGACCTCAATTCAAATGAGAAGAAAACTGAGAGCGATGAGTCACTCTCTCCGATTTTTCTGTCGAGTTGCCACGCTATTCGTTGCCTTAGGAACCGTTGGCTTTAGCTCATCCAGCGAGGCGGCGATGAAGCTTCTCACCGTCGAGCCCAACGTGACGGTTTACTCCGGTCCTGGCGAACACTATCGCATTCTGATGGTCCTGCCTGACAAGGCCGAGCTCAGTGCCTCTGAAGAGATCACGTCCAGTCGTTCTGGACGCTTCTATCGCGTGGTTGTTCGCTATGATGAAAAGCAGAAAGCCATTGGCTTCATTCCCGTCAACGCCCCCGTTCGCGTCGGCGAGCTTGAGCAAGACGAAGATGATTTGACGAAGTATGGTGCTGTCGCCCTGTTCAGCAAAGCGTTTCAAGCCACCTTTGGAGGCTATCGTGATGCCCAGTCCATGTGGACTCTCGGATATCTCCACTACCTTAGTCCTGGTTTTTACGTGAAGGGCTTTGGCGGACAGTGGTCAACAGCTGTCACCACCGCCTTTGTCGCTGGCGGAGAGATCGGCAACGACGCCTTACTTGTCGGTGCGATGTCGGGATTTGTCAGCTATGGGATGGGACTCTTTAGCCCGAGCGGAGAAGGCGCCGTCTTTGCTGGAAGTTCGAAGTACAACATCCTGATGAATGCGACTCTCGGCATTCGCTACAATATTGACGGCTTTGCGTCTCTTGCGCTCGCAGGCTCGCAAATCGCATTTTACAATCAGAACAACAGCCTTGTTTCAACGGGACTGCAAGCCAGCCTTGAGGTCGGACTGTGAAACAGAATCCACGAATCCTTGCGACTCTCACTCTCAGTCTTTTCGTTCTTGGCATTCAACATGCTCAGGCCGAAGTCGAAGCCTCGACTGTCGTACGCTATTACGACGACGGCAAAACCCAAGTCACTTCACCCGCGATCGAAGTCGGATCGAGCTTTAATGAAGACAAAATGCGACTCAATGTTCACGTCGCCCAAGACGTCCTCACCAGCGCCTCAAGCGAGGTAAAGACTTACTCCTCACGCGGCGTAATCGAAGACGTGCGTAACGAACTGCAACTCAATTATGAGGCGCAGATTCCAGATGGCACACTTTCAATGGGGTTGATCACTTCTGACGAAAAAGACTATCATTCGAAGATCATCAGCGCCGGAGGTTCTCGCGAGTTTTTCACCAAGAACACAGTCGTCGGATTTGGCCTCTCATCAGGCCAAGACCAAATCCTCGCGACTGGCAACTCGAGCGTCAACGAGTCGATGCAGCACCAGATTTATTCTATCTCGCTGTCGCAGATTCTTTCAAAGATCAGCCTCATTCAACTCCTCTATGACTTCCGTGTAGAGAATGGGTTTATCGCAAGCCCCTATCGAAAAGCGAAAGTGATCAACGGCAGCACTATCATCGCACTCAACGAAAATCATCCTCGCACGCGCAACCGTCATGCCATCGGAGTGAAGTACAACTACTACTCAAACGAATGGAAAATGTCTTTTGCAACTAGCTACCGCCTCTATCAAGACAGCTGGGACGTTCTATCCAATACTCTTGAAGAACGAGTCACTCGTGAGTTCGGCCGAAAATTTGAACTCTCAGGCTCCCTCCGCTACTACACGCAAAAAAAGGCGAAGTTCTATCAAGACTATTACAACACTGATCCCGGAGTGTTCTATTCTGGGAATAATACGCTTGCGACCTATGACGCCATTTCCCTTGGGCTCCGACCTGCCTATCAACTCAACGATAAAATGAATCTGTCGCTGAAACTCGAATATTACACACAATTCTTTGAAGACGCGACAGATGCGGGTCAACTTTCTACTCAAGCAGACGATAAGAAACTATCAATTTCAGCACTCGTTATTGGAGCCGGCCTCACCGCCAAATTCTAATAGCGCAATTTAAGGAGCATCGGCGATGTCAGCGTCTCGTTTTGGAACACTCGCAGCACTCACAACTGTTTTCGCCCTCAGTTTCTCATTCACGCCTACGGCCAACGCCAAACTCAAAGAGGGTGCCGAGTTCCCGACACTCGTTTCAGCTCCCTTCCCTGGCGCACCGAAGGTCGATGCCGCAAAGCTCATGAAAGCCAAAGTAGTCATTGTCGACTTTTGGGCAAGCTGGTGCGAGCCGTGTAAAATCGAGCTTCCCGCGCTCAATGCCCTCCATAAGAAGTATAAAGGCAAAGTGATGATTGTTGGAATCAACGTCGACGATGATATCAACGAAGCAAAATCGTTTCTCAAAGAGCACGGCGTCTCATTCCCTCTTGCCTATGACAAGGATAAGAAAATGGTGAACACGCTTGAGATCTCGACGATGCCGACCTCCTTCATTCTCTCAGAGGGAAAAATCGTCAAAATCCACTCAGGCTTCCGAGCTGGAGATGAAAAGAAGATCGAAGAAGAAATCCGAAGCCTTCTTAAAAAGTAAGGGCTCTCACGATGTCTTGTCACCTGCGTCTTCTCAAACACACAACAACGCTCGGAACTATTCTGGTTGTAGGCGTTTTGGTTTCAGGATGCAGTATGGTCGGTAAGAAAGTGAGTGCGTTCGAACGCGGTACGCTGGCAAAAGCAGGAATGCAGCTTGTCGGCGCGCCAAAGGAGCAAGCGGGCATCAATCATATGTACAATGCCCGTGAAGGCTCCGTCGGCGGCTTCGGTGGAGCTGGAGGCGGCTGTGGTTGCAACTAATCGCCGCCGAATCTTGAGTCAAATTTCTCTGCTGATCGCAGCAGGAATATTGGTTATCAGCTTTCAAAACTGTTCAGTCGATATGGCGGCGACAACTCCGGGAGCATCGACATCCGGTGCCTGCTCCGCGAGTGCAGCTCAGTTAACGGCGCTTCAGCCGGTCTTCGACAACTTCGTTAAAACATCGTGCGCCGGCTGTCACGGTGTCACCACTGGCTCTACTCAAACGCCATTCTATACACCCAATGCAACAGCAAACGGCGCCGACACCTCTGTCCAGCAGTTCCTTTATCTCCAGCTCTGCTCTCGCGGAGGCCTTGCCGTTGGTACCAAAATCGATGGAACAAGCGGCCACGTCGGAGGCACATTTAATCGCGGCAGCGCCCCCCAGAGCCTCCTCTTTGACTATCTCACTGCGAACTTCTAAGCGATTCAGAGACGAAGACTCTTCGAATCAAATTGGCACAATCATCCCAACACTGCTCAGCTCTATCGTCAGAATATGAAGTTCTACGCTTCTGCCCATCCTCTATCCATTTGAAATCTTGGCGTCTTTCGACAAAGCGTCAGCAGATTCAACAGGTGTCACTCAACTGACGGGTGTATCTCCCTTTGCACGGTCTGTAACAGACCTGACACGGCACCGGCCTTGCTCTCATCATAAATCAGGGTTTGCGAATGGATGTTCTAAGGTCCAGACGCGTTTACACCGACAAGAATTCGTCGGTGGGGGGAGAATGATGAAGACGTCTCGTTTTGATACCCGTTTAGGGGAGTCAAGATCGCGCATCGTGTCGAGCACATCTTTAAAGATGATGCTCTCGATGCTCTCGATCATCGCGGCTTCAAAGACGAATGCGCAAAACATCACTCCGATTCCAGCTGTTCGCCCTGATCCCAATGGCGCAATCAGCGCGGAGCGTACACGTGCTCAAAAGCTCTTTCAGGCACTGACAGCCGTTCGCGTCCCAATTGACGATGCTCGTGTCATTCAAATGGAAGCGCTTATTCGTCAAGGCAACCTCCGCGGCGCCGCCGCAGTCGCAAGTAAGGATCCACTCTTTCTCGACATTCAGATTCGCGATACTGCCCGCGAAATGTCTGATCGCGACGAAACTGTTCGCGCGCCAATGTCAGACTTCGTTGCGACATTCATTGGTATTGTTCGCGATAGCGACACAACTAGCGCAAAAGAAATGCTGACTGGAAATTTCTACTACCGTGTCGATCCAGCCATTATCGCGACACTTCCAACAAACGCGACCATTCGCCAAAATGAGGCCACCGATATTTTGACTTCGAACAATCACTACGCCGACCTTTCCGCCAGAGGCCTTTCGCCGCAGGCGGTGCTGATCCGACAGTCGCCGCAGAGAATTTCACAACGTGTGAACAATGTCGAAACGCCCGTTGACCATCCAGATCCCGCCGGTCTCATAACCACTCGCGCTTTCACCGGAGCTCACGCTGTCGCCGGCACTAATCGCCGAATGGTTGAGTACTCCTTCCGCGAGTTCATGTGTCTCCCAATGGCTGAGTTTGCGGATGCCGATGCTCCAGATGATCGTGTTGCTCGAGACGTGACGCGGACGCCGTCGGGAAGCGTCAATCTGTATCAGTCGAGCTGTAAGGCTTGTCACGGTCAGATGGACGGATTTCGCGGTGCCTTTGCGTTCCTTGATTTCACAAATAACGGTCAGCGAATTGGAACAAACGTTGTGGCGAAAATGAACCGCAACCAAACCGAGTTCCCACAAGGCTATGTCACCACGGACAACAGTGTCGTGAACTATGCGACACTCGGAAAAAACGTTGACCAGCTTGGATGGAGAAGTGCGCTCACTGGGAACGGTATGGCTGGATTCGGAAAAATGATGGCAGACTCACGCGCCTTCTCTCGCTGTATGGTCCGTCGAGCCTTCAAACGTGTCTGCCGCCGTTCGCCGCTGACACAAGAAGAGCAGATGGTTCGTTCACTGGCCGATCAGTTTGAAATCGACGGATATCACATGCGCCACATGTACGAGAACGTCGCTATCCATCCACAATGTGTGCAGTAACAAGTGAAAGGGGGATTCAAGATGAAAAACTTTAAAGAAATGACTCTTTCACAAAAACGTCGCTTGCTCGCATCTACTGGTTTACCGATGGTGGCTCTCGTTCTCATGGTTGGCTTTCAGAACTGTAGCCCTGGTGTCGTGCAAAGCACAAAGGTGGCTTCAACAGGAGTCTCCGGCCCAAGTTCGCTCGACCTTGAAAGCGATACCAAGCCAGTCACCGTGACGTACTCAGAGAACCTCGTGGTTTCAATGCAGCAAGTAACCGGAGTGGAAACAC
>JAEUWE010000137.1 GCA_016791465.1 Pseudobdellovibrionaceae bacterium | reverse complement strand
CTCGACGGCGCGACTCACCGTATCTTGCACTTCCACTTTGCGATCTTTGAGCTCGATCGCGCCATCCTGATTGTCGGTTTGAATATAGAGCTCCATCGCGGCCATCGGTCGCGCATCCGCCGAAGCCCCTTCCGTTCGCGTCAGATTGACCACGATGCGATCAAACAAGACGACAAACTCTGGATGATGAAGAGGATCATTGAAGTCCTCAAAGCCGGCGCTTTCTTCATAGGTAAAAACTCCGTCCGCAATTTCTGTGAACGACGCCACCCATTCTCGCTTCGGACTTGGAAGCAATCGCCCTTTTAGGGTCAAATATCCAGTGAAGCCCGCAAGAGCAATCACTCCGACACTCAGTAAATACACCAGCTTCTGCTTCGCGGGTAACGCCAACGCACGCTTGATTCTCTCTGTCCACGTGACCTTGGCGGCCTTCAGCGAAACGATGAGTTTCGCTTTAAGCTCCTGAGCAACCTCTTTGAGCAAGCCCTTGCTGTCGCGAGCCAGACGCGACGCAATCTCTTTCCCATTTCGCAAGAGCGCTCGCAGCTTTAAATCCCATGCCATCACTCGCGCACGGATGATGTTTTTTAGACCTTTGGGCTTCGCATTCAACGCCAGATTTTCGCTATCGATCTCTGCGGCAACGCCATCTGCACTCAATGCTTTGCTGGCTCGCATCTCCGCCACTTCCAGCATTAGGTCGGGGGCTTCAATTGCAAGAGCTTCATCAACCTGGGCAGCCAAAGCCACTTCGTCAACCGTAGGAGGTGCCGGTTCCGCCGGTGCGACCGGCTCGACAATCGATTCTTGAGCGACACCAGAAGCGACGGGCTCAGATAACGGCGGCGGAGCCGTAACCGACGACATACTCATCACAATGTCGCCGGCCCCAGGCGCTGCAGATCCAAGATCGCGCACCAAGTCCTCGAGGTTGATAACCTCGCCATCGGTCGCGGCCGGTGCTCCTTTGGGGTCGATCGACTTATCTTCTGCCATTTCTGAGTTCAGTTTTTCACAGCGACCTGCAATCCGCTATTCAAAACGAGACAAAACCGACCGATACGATGAAAGGGAGGGTCTCATGGAACGGACCAAAGTCTTGATCCCAATTCTCGTGCTCTTACTCGCAATCGCGTCGATAACGACGATCGGCTGCAGCTCGATGGAACGCTCAACTCAATCGGGGTACGCCTATCGCTATGATGACCGCGGACTTCCAAACACAACAAGCGCACTCGACGATCGAAAAAATTGGGAACGCGAGGGTGCACGCTCTGAGCTTGGCCCGCTCGCTTCGGAAAAAGCGATCGCACTTCGCCAAGCCGTCCGTCGCGAAGAAAAACTACTCGACGGCCAACAAGCCAAAGAGATGTACTACAAAGCTCGCCCATTTCTAAAATCAGATGCAGAACGCTTACAGTTCCTGCGGCTTGAATCTGAACCCGCTCGCGAACGATTTCTTGCCGTACGTGGAGTTGCCGGCGAGTCCGTCACCCACCCACCCGAGATCCAAGATCTCATCGAGCAAAATGACATCGCCTACGGCATGACCATGCAAGCCGTGCAGGCCGCGTGGGGCGCGGCCGAGCGCAAAGAGGTTGCGGGAAACCCAATGTACGGAAATCAAAAGTGGTACTACTCGGAGCAAGTGACCTCCAGCGAAGGCTACACCACCGAGCACCGAACCGTCATCTTTGAGGGCGGTGTCGTCGTCGGCTGGGAAACGCGCTAAACCAGGCGCGCGGTCTTAATGGGCTTCTGACCAATTTGGTCCGTGCCCAATATTCACCCCGAGTGGAACTTTAAACTCCGCTACAGATTCCATCGTCGTTTTGATTTGCTCAAGAAGTGCAGCGGACAGCGCGGCCTTTTCGACTTCAAAAATCAATTCATCGTGAACCTGCAAGATGAGACGAACGCCGCTCTTCCCCCGTAGACAGAGATCGATATCGACCATCGCCTTTTTAATCAAATCACTCGCCGTGCCCTGGATCGGCGCATTGATCGCGGCACGTTCACCGAACTTTTTGATCGCACCATTCTTTGACTGAAGCTCTGGCAAATACCGTCGTCGACCAAAGACGGTTTCAACATAGCCATTCTTCTTGGCTTGCTCCACCGTCTCGAGCATGTAGTCCTTCACTTTGGCAAATCGAATGAAGTAGCGTTCGATGATTTTCGCCGCCTCTCCGCGCGGCACACCCAGCGTCTCAGCCAAGCCGAAGGCGCCTTGCCCATACGCCAATCCAAAGTTGACGGCCTTTGCCTGGCGGCGCATCTCACTTGTCACCGCCGATAACTCAACTTCAAAAATCTCAGCGGCTGTCGCCGCATGAATATCGTGCCCCGCCGCAAACGCCTTCAAAAGACCGGGATCAGACGTGATATGAGCTAAGATTCGCAACTCAATTTGGCTATAGTCCGCCGATACAAGCTCAGAACCCGGCGACGCAACAAAGGCCTCGCGGATCTTGTTCCCCCGCTCTGTGCGAATCGGAATATTCTGTAGATTCGGGTTTTGGCTCGAAAGACGGCCCGTCGTTGTCAGTGCCTGATTGAATGTGGTGTGCACTCGCCCTGAAGTATCGGCCAAAATCGGAATCGCATCGACGTAAGTGGACTTCAACTTCGAATACTCGCGCCACTGTAAAACCTTACCTGCAATCGGATGTTCCGCCGCCAGAGGTTCGAGCACATCGTTGTCGGTCGAAAAACCGGTTTTGGTTTTTTTGCCAGAAGGCAGACCCAGTTTCACAAAAAGAATCTGCGCCAGCTGCTTGGGACTTCCAATATTAAAGACTTCTCCACTGAGTTGGTGGATCTCACTTTCGATTTTTTGAATATCGACGGCAAGCTCTCGCGACATCGCCAACAGGCGTTCGCGATCAATCATGATTCCCGCTTGCTCCATTCGATATAAAATCGGAACCAATGGAAACTCCATCTGGTTCATGATTTCTCCACCGCCTTGAGCAGCGAGCTTCTCTTCAAGAGCTCGCTTAAGAGCAAAATGCCAAGCCAACCATTGGGCACCTGAAGCCAAATCTGGAAGCGGCAATCCTAAGTATTTGGCAAAGAGCTCATGCACAGAATCCACATTGCCAGCGAGTACGACATAGGCCGCGAGCTGCGCATCCCAAGCCACTTCAAAATTTTGGAGTTTATAGCGATGAGCCAAATCCTTCAGAGCAAATCCACTGAGTCGCGCGCCATCGAGTACCGTCCCCAAATCGTCGGGGTTACCGCTCAAACGATAGCAAACTTGATTCATCCCGAGATAAAGCCCCCGTTCGGAATGCACAAGCCAGAGCTCACCGGAATATCCTTGAAGTCGCGAGGCCAGCTCACTGATCGCAAGATCCTCTTCAGCCCAATAAGGACCCGGTCTCAGCATGGAGACATCAGCAGGAGAAACTGCGGCGGCCATGTCTTCAGTACCAGCAACGGAAGCAGTCACCGCAGGAGCCGCAGAAGCGACGGTCGTCGTCGCGCCAGAGGGCTCACTCGCGCCGAAGAGCTGACGAGCAAAGGTCTTAAAACCCAATTCATCGAGCATTCCCTGGACCTGCACTCGATCGATTGCACCCATATGCAAGTTCTGGATATCGACATCGAGTGGAACATCACAAACAATTGTGACCAACTTTTTCGCCAAGAACGCTTCTTCGCGCCCTGCTAGCAGCTTGTTCTTTACCGAGTCCGGTTTGACCTGATCGATGTGCTCGTAAATGTCTTCTATCGACTCAAACTGTTGAAGAAGCTTCTGCGCTCCCTTGGGACCGATCCCCTGAACACCGTGAACGTTGTCCGACGAATCGCCAACAAGGGCGAGGTAGTCCACCATCTTGCGGGGATCAATCCCCCACTTTTCAAGTACGGCGGCGCCGTCGAAACGCGCATCTTTCATCGTATCGTAGAGCGAAATCTTGTGATTCACCAACTGGCCAAAGTCTTTGTCACCACTCACAATGACAACATCATACCCGGCCTCAGCCCCACGTCGCGCCAAGGTGCCAATGATGTCATCGGCCTCAAAGCCCTCACGATCAAAACACGCAATCCCCATGGCCTCTGAAAGCTTGCGGCACCAAGGGACCTGCGGCACCAGGTCTTCTGGCATTTCGGTCCGATTCGCTTTGTAACGCGGATCAATCCCTTTGCGAAAGCTTGGCTCCGGACGATCAAAACAAAACGCTATCGCATCAGGGTGAATGTCGCGAATCAGCTTCATCGTCATCGACAAAAAGCCATAGACCGCGTTGACCGGCATGCCACTGGGAGAACTCAACGGACGAATCGCGTAGAACGCGCGGAAAAACATCGAACTGACGTCGACAAGATAAAGAGAACGACTCATGGAGCAGAGTTATAAACGAACTTCTGACTCGTGTATCTGACCAAGTTTGCGAGTACGCAGCGCCTCTTCTAACGCTGGGCGAAGCATCGTTTTCTCGGAGAAGGCATCGGCCTGTTGGCCCAGACGAATGAGCAGCGCCACTTGTCCAGGCGTCATCGCCAGTTCGTCGCTCTCCCAAGCCAAAACCGATTCCCAGTCGACACCAAACGCGCGCGCGAAGTCGGCGCGACTCTGACCCAGTGCGCAGCGAACATGGCGAACATTTTGTGAGCTCATTTCGATCACCTGCTCGGAACCGTGAACGACTGTCGACATGAAGCCTCCATTAAACCTTAGGACCCCAAACGGGGCGACACAGGCTAACGAACTAGTCGCAAATGGCCCGTCGTTCAACCGATTCAACAGAATCAGCCCAAAACTGTCAATTTATTGAGGCTCTTTTGAAGGCTTTCTAATGCCGAACGTCAGTTTGAAAACACAAAGACGAGGTCGCCCTCACGAACCAGGTCCAGGCGCTCGCGGGCCTGACGCTCGATGAATTCAGCGCGGCCGGTTTCTTTGATCTGCCGCTCTTTTTCAACAATTGCGCCTTTGACCTGTTCAATTCGCTGTTCCAAGCGATCGCGGTCGCGATCCAAGCTCCAAATGCGAAACAGTGTGCCATCCAAAAGCACAATGCCAAAGGCAATCGAAGCCGAGACGACAAAAACGACGCCAGGATTTTGCAACCAATGTCTGAAGGCGCGAATGGAGTGGGGCACTCGCTCTATTGTAGCGCCGATGATGCCGATTCGCACCTTCACCATTTGTCCTCAGGCCTAGGTCCAGCTCCTCGCTCTAGCGAAAAGCCTCAAGACCCCAATACTGCGCAGCTGCTCCCAGGTCCTCCTCAATCCGCAGAAGCTGATTGTACTTCGCAGTCCGCTCGCCACGGCAAAGGCTGCCGGTTTTGATTTGCTGACACGAAAGTGCAACGGCCAAGTCCGCAATTGTGGCGTCTTCAGTTTCACCTGAACGATGCGACATCACGGTTTTCATTTTATTGGATTGAGCGATGCGAACGGCGTCCACAGTTTCAGAGAGTGTTCCGATCTGGTTGACCTTCACCAGCAGCGCATTCGCTGCGCCCTCTTTGACTCCACGAGTGACACGCTCGGGGTTCGTTACAAACAGATCATCGCCAACAAGCTGAAGCTTTGCACCCTCAGACTTCGTAAACGCAATCCAAGAAGCCCAATCGTCCTCAGAAAAACCATCCTCGATACTGATCAAAGGAAAGTCTTTGGCCCACGAGCGGTACACATCGCCAAGCTCTGCTCCCGTCAGCGACTTCGATTCCCAGCGGTATTTCCCACCTTCAAAAAGCTCCGTCGCCGCAACGTCGAGCGCCAAGAACATGTCGTGGCCTGGCTTGTAGCCGGCCGACTCAATGGCTGCCATCAAAAGCTCAAGAGCCTCGCGATTGGATTTTAGTTTCGGCGCAAAGCCGCCCTCGTCGCCAACTCCCGTTGAAAGGCCTTTTGACGATAGCGTCTTTTTAAGCGCGTGGAAGACTTCCGATCCCGCCCGTAGAGATTCTTTGAATGAACCACCGACATTGGGAACGATCATAAATTCCTGAACATCGAGTCCATTGTCGGCGTGTGCACCACCATTCAAAACGTTCATCAAAGGCACCGGCAACCGGTGCGCAGCCACTCCGCCGACATAGCGATAGAGCGGAAGCCCAGCGGCCTGCGCGGCGGCTTTTGCAACAGCCATCGACACACCGAGAAGCGCATTGGCACCAAGCTTGGCCTTGTTGGCCGTGCCATCGATGGCACGAAGTTTTTTATCGAGCCCCTCTTGGTCGAACGCTTCATCGCCGGCGATCTCATCCGCGATCACGGTGTTCACGGCCTCAACAGCCTTCTGCACGCCCTTGCCCTGATAACGCTTCTTATCGCCATCGCGTAACTCAACGGCTTCATGTGCGCCTGTCGAAGCTCCACTTGGAACGGCAGCACGACCAAGAATTCCGCCGTCGAGAAGAACATCGACTTCAACCGTCGGGTTGCCACGACTGTCGAGAATTTCACGTGCGAATACAGCGTTGATAGATGGCATTTTAAACTCCTCTTGAATCGTCAAAGAATGAAAGTCGAGTGGATTGAGATGCTTTTGAAAGCGGCAGCGTGCTCGGAATCGCCGAAAGCATCGGCTCTGCAACGGGCTTTGGCACAACAGGAATCTCACCACGCAGATAAGCCTGAGCGCGGCCAATCACCTGCGGCGCTTCATCGGCGACGCGCTCCCAAGCCGTGCGACGAATCAAGACATCGGCCGCCTGCGAACCTGCCGTCGACTTGACCGCCTGCCTGAGCAAAGTCACCAGCTGCTGAGCGCGCGCAAAATAGTCACCAAGCTTATAGAGCTCATGAAGTGCCATTTCATGCGCCACAGGCTCGGAACGAAGTCCGAGAAGCTCAGCATCGCGCTCCTGCAATTGCCGTCTTGTCGATTCAAGCTCGCGTTGAGCATTGGCCAGGTCCATTAAAATCGTTCGCAAAAGATCGGGACTCAGCGAGGGCTCATCTTGCTGAGCCGTATCGGCTCGTCTTGGCAAAGGGACCTGATGCTCAGACCACTCAATTCCGACCAAACCATTGTGCCAGCGAACCGATGCCTGTGGCTTACCGATAAACTCGGGAAGCGACTCCAAAACTGCTTTCAGATAGCGAGCGGTGCACGGCATACGGTCATCAGAGAAGTCAAAACGAAACTCGGTGCGATCGGCGTGACGAGAAATCGTCTGCACCTGCGGAGGCGGTGACATGAACGACGAGAGAAATCGCTCGGGTTGATGATAAAGCTCGGTTACGCCCGGCACAATACGAAGCACACTGTCCAGCGCACCCCAAGCACGCAGCTGAGGAGCTGCATGTCCAACCTCTTGCGCAAAATCACCGGTCGCAACGTCGCTTGCAACTCCACGCATTCCCTGACCGTAAAGCTCTTCTAAGGTTTGCAGGACGAACTCAAGACGATCTGCCTCAAGCCACGATGAGGGATCGCGAAGATAGTGCAACGGCCAATCGAACCTCTCGTAAAGAGGCTCAAGGTCTTCTCCTCGACGCTCGAGAAACTTCAAGCACGAGTGCGTGATTTTACAGCTCAACAAAAAGGGGGCTTGCACGGTCCCGAGTTCTAATGGAAAACGCCGCCAACGGGCAGTTTTCGTCCACAATGACTCGGTGTGCTAGCCAGCCTTCTGGCCCCCACCGCCGCTTTGACTGCCTGTTCCTGAGGCAAAAAACTTTGCCCGCGGGAATGGGATCTTGTTGTCCTCAATCTCGTTCATAAATGAGGGCAGCTCACCCGTCGGCTCCATCTGACCACTCAGCTTACCATCGGGCGCACGAACCAAGCTCGACATCCGGTAAATCGGCGCGACGACGTAGTTGTAATCTTCATCAAGACCACGACATTCCGAGATCTCCACGATCCGACGCGAGCCATCTGAAAGACGCGAAATCTGCACCACAAGATCGATGGCGCTCGCCACCGAGTACTGTAGCGCCTTCTCTGAAATCTTCGCATCAGAACCCATCGCAAGGGCCTCAAGACGAACCAGAGCGTCGTTCGGAGCATTGGCGTGAATCGTTCCAAGACAGCCCTTATGACCGGTGTTCATCGCTTGGATCAACTCAAGTCCCTCTGAGCCGCGCACCTCACCGACGATAATTCGATCGGGACGCAAACGAAGTGACGATTTCAAAAGATCACGCATGCTCACTTCGAAACGCCCCTGCTCATCCGCCATGCGCGTTTCAAAACGAACGACATGCTCGTACTCAATATTCAACTCGCTCGCATCTTCAATCACGATCACGCGTTGACCGCGTGGAATTCGCGAGCAGAGAAGCCCAAGCAGTGTCGTTTTTCCAGAGCCCGTTCCACCGCTGACCAAAATGTTTTTCCCAAGGAACATGCAGATTTCAAGAAAGTTCGCCGTATCCGGCGTACAAGCGCCGAGCTTGATGTAGTCCTTAAACGAGATCTTACTCTGCGTAAATTTGCGAATAGAAACGATGGTTCCCACTCGCGACAGCGGCGGAATAACAGCGTGGATACGCGAGCCATCTGGCAAACGTGCGTCGAGACGAGGCTCTTCCAAGTTGATCCTTCGGCCAACAGATTGTGCAATCGAGTTCACGGCCGCCAGAAGATCATCCTCGTTGCGAAACGTCGCATCCGACTTCTCGAGCTTACCTTTTCTTTCAATGAAAATTTCGTTCGGTCCGTTGATGAGAATCTCCGTCACCGTGGGGTCGTCCCAAAGATGTTGAACCGGGCGCAAATTATTTTTAATTGCGTCCGCAAATACACCTGAAACTCCGCCCGCAGCGCTCATCTTAAGCCTCCGACAATATCAGGCTTTTGGTCCTTCGGAGCTTGTGCCGGCTGCCGCAGCATCTCGGTCCCGGTTTGCTGTGAGAAAACCACGATTCGACCTTCGGCCGCCGTCTCGGGCGAAAGGAAAGAAAAGACTCCGTCTTTTCTTGGTTCGAGCTTAAACGATTTTGTTTTTCCAAAGTACGTGGCGTGGTGTTCAGAGAATCCATCAAGAATGAAACTCACGTTCTTTTCTTTCTCATTCACGTTCACCACGTGAATCACGTAGCGACCGTCGCGACGAACACGCACAGTGCTTGGCACAAAGCCACGCTCAGTGTTGAGAATAACGATGTCCTGAGTCGGCTCACCTGGATCAAAAATACGTCCGATAAATGT
>JAEUWE010000100.1 GCA_016791465.1 Pseudobdellovibrionaceae bacterium | reverse complement strand
GAGATGGAGTCGTCCCCGCTCTACGGAGCAAGGTCGGTGGTTACAATCGGCAATTTTGATGGCGTGCACCCTGGGCATCAGCAGTTGATTCGGCGAACCCAGGAGCGGGCACGAGAACTTGGTGTTCGTTCGGTGGTTTTGACCTTTGAGCCCCACCCTCTTTCAGTGCTGCGGCCCGATTTGAAGCTTCGTCGCCTCTTTGATTCCGCTGATCGCCAAGAGCAGATGGAGAAGTTGGGTATCGATGTTCTGGTGATTGAGCCATTTTCGCGCAATTTCTCGCAGCTTTCGCCGGAGCAGTTTTTGGGCGATATGATTTTACGGCCGTTTCAACCGTTGGCGTTGGTGGTCGGGTACGACTTTAGTTTTGGCGCAAATCGAACGGGATCGATTGAGTTTTTGAAGGCGCAGTCGGAGCTTTTGGGATTTGAGTTTGAAGTGGTACGGCCGGTGTCTGTTCAGCTTGGAAGTGAGACGACGGTGATTTCGAGCACCCGTATTCGCCAGGCCTTGGAGCAGGGGGATGCGGTCAGTGCGGCGGTGCTTTTGGGGCGGCCCTATGAGCTGCGTGGAATCGTGAAAAAAGGAGCCGGCCGTGGGCGGTCGATCGGGGTTCCGACCGCCAATTTGGATACCACGATTGAGCCGGCGATTCGCCCTGGAGTTTATGCGGCATGGGCAAGGGTGCGCAATCGTCGCTATCAGGCGATGGTGAATGTTGGTCGTAATCCCACGTTCGTCGATTCAGACATCTTGCATGTGGAGGCGCATCTGCCGGAATTTGTCGGCGGAGAAAAAGAGGGCGATCTCTACGGCGAGATGGTCGCACTGGAGTTCGTTGATCGGCTTCGCGATGAGAGGAAGTTTGCGAGCGTCGCTGAACTTGTCGCGCAAATTCGACAAGATATTTTGAATGGGCAACAGCGCCTGCTGGGGAGCTGAATTGAAAATCAGTCAATGGATCGCGGTGGGGGCTTCTGAGGCCGATATGCAACGGGTGACACCTCTCCTCATGAACGAGGGCTCCGATGTGCGCCAGGTCCGCGATTTTAATGAGATCGAACTTTCGAGTTTGAGGCAGACAGTTGTTCGATTTTATGGCCGAGCGCGCAGCCAAGCGTTGGTGTGGCTTGGGCCGACCGCAAGAGTACCTGCGGAAGTCGCGATCCTCGGCTTGGCGGACATGGTTTTGATTGATGAGCAGGGTGGAGCGCCCAAAGCGGTTGGCTGCTTTGGTGACGCCATGGTGGCATCCCTTGCGGGCCAGCATGCGTCGATCGATCGTTCGGGAAGTGGACTTGTCGTCGGAGCCACAGACGACGCGAGGTCGTTTATTTCGGGGCTATCGCGGATTGGACTGCGGCGGATTCTTATTGTCGACTCTGATGATGGTAAGGCCGAAAGTCTAGCGGTGGCGATGAGGCGGCGTGAATTGTCTGTTGAGATTGAGCCCTTGTCGCGGAGTTATCTCACGCAGCTGGCGAGCGAGGCCGCAATCGCCGTCAATTTTGCCGATGTCGAAGAGCGGGATTTGATCGAAGATGTCTCTTATCTCAATTTCTTACTTCCGGGTGGCGCGTGGCTTGACTGGACCGGAGCGACACGTGAAATCGGTCTGGCGGAAGAGATACAGAATGCGGGAGCAGTGGTTTTGGATGTTGAACATCTGAAACTGAAACTTGAGCAGACCTGTATTGCTGAAGCGCAGGCCTATAGTCGGGGCTCGCGCTAGCTTACTGACATATGATTCCGATACACTGAAACGAGCATCATCTCGCGCCATCGGACGGCGCCTGAAGGAGTGGGCATGTCTCAGGGGTCTCAGGGATCATCTTCATCCGCTGCAAAGCCAACCGGCGGGAAAACCGTCGGCGAACTTCTTGTCATTGAGAAGCGAGTCAATGCATTGCAGCTTGCTGAGGCTCGAGAGGAACAGAAGAGAAGCGGCGGTCGTCTGACTTCGGCACTCGTGAAGCTGGGACACATGAGCGATAAGGAACTCGCGGAGTTTCTTGGCGGTCAGTTCAATGTACCGTCTGTTGATCTTGAAAACTTTGATATCGACGAGTCCGCCTATCAGGCTGTCTCGCGTGAAATCTGCGCTAAGCATGTGATTATTCCGGTGTCGAAGGCCGGCGATACGTTAGTCGTCGCCTTCGCTGATCCGTCGGACCTGTTTGTTCGCGACGATTTGCGGTTTTTGACGAAATGTAAAATTGAGGTCGTCGTTGCCCCAGAAGCCTCCATAAAGAAGGCGATTGATAAATACTTTAAGCGCGGACAAGACCTCGGCCGTTTGGTCGACGAGATGGAGAACTCAGAAGAGGCGCTCAATTTCGTTCAGGGCATGGAGGCCACGGCGCTTGATAACGATGCTGAGCTTGGTCCGATTGTTAAGTTCGTGAACATGATGCTTTCGGAATCGATTAAGCTCAAAGCGTCGGACATTCACATCGAGCCATACGAGAAGCGATTTCGCGTACGTTTTCGGATCGACGGTCTTTTGCATGAAAAGATTCAACCACCGCCTGGAGTCGCGGCAGGATTGGTCAGTCGTTTGAAGATTATGTCGCGACTGGATATCGCTGAACGCCGTAAACCACAGGATGGTCGCTTAAAGGTGAAGACGGCCCAAGGGCAAGACGTCGATTTCCGGGTGAGTGTTTTGCCGACGCTATTTGGTGAGAAAGTCGTCATG
>JAEUWE010000097.1 GCA_016791465.1 Pseudobdellovibrionaceae bacterium | reverse complement strand
ATCGGCGTTGGCCGAAGTATCATTTGCGCAGTCGCGATGCGGTGAGTGCACTGATGGTTTCGAGTTCCGCTGTATCGCGACGCGAGGGCGAGCAGCGTCTATCGGGGCCGCTGGTCGTAATTTTGACATGGATCAACCATCTCTTTGGCGCGTCGGTTGGACGCGAAGGTGTGAGCCTGCAGCTTGGGGCTTGGGTGGATCAATTGCTGGCAGCGCGGATTCCGGTGAATTTGAGACAGTCTGAAATGTCGGCGCGTCTTGCTGTGGCGACAGGATTTTCTGTGCTCTTTGGTGCGCCAATTGCCGGAGTTGTTTTTGTCGCTGAATCTTTAGTGAACTCAAAACGCCGCGAGTGGATCAGCTGGCGCGAATGCGCAATTCTTCTGTGTGCGACGTTCTTGGGCGATAGTGCGGGACGCTGGTTGGGGGTGAGGCATGACTCATACTCAGCGTGGGGAGGGCTCTCGTGGGCCTCCTCGTTCGGCTTTCGATTTTTTATCTACGCTCTTATGCTTGCGGTGTTGAGCGCATTGGCGGCGCTGTTTTTTGCGCTTGTTCAGCGGAAATTTCAGATGTTGGTGTCGAATCTGTTTGAAAGCGAGCCGGTGCGAGGCGCGCTTCTGATCGGACTGATTCTTCTTGTTATAGGTGTTGTTTTTGAGATGCTGGGCGGGCGTTCCCCCTATCCAGGACTTGGTTTGAGCGGACTTGGGGGGCTTGCCGTTTTTGAAAATTCAGGTCTGCTTCATCCGCTGCAGCAACCGCTGGTGTTGGTTTTTATCAAGCTGCTGCTCACGGCTTTTTTCGTGGGTCTCGGACTTCGTGGCGGTGAAGTCACTCCGCTCTTGGTTTCGGGCGCAGCTCTTGCGGTGGGGGGGATTCACCTTGCGTATCCGGCCTCGTCACAGGCGGCAGAACTCAGTCATTTTGCGTTGCCAATTGGTGCGACATTGATTTGGGCGACAGCGGCTCGTCGACCGTTTACAGGTGGTGTTCTCGCGGTCGAGATATTTACGTCCGGATTTTTTGATCGAAGCATTGGTCTCGCGCTTGCACTCTTGGTCCTGGTCACAGTTTTGGCGCAAACCAGTGTCGTGATCTACGATCTGCTCATAAAAAAAATGCGAGGCGTTTTGCCGGATGGCTTTCACGCCTCGCTCTATGATGAGTAAATGACTGCGGAAATTAGCTAGCGAAATTCTGTGCTGCGAATTTCCAGTTCACGATCTTAAAGAATGTATCGACGAACTTTGCACGATCATTGCGACAGTCGATGTAGTAGGCGTGCTCCCAAACATCCACAGTGAGCAAGGGTTTGTGCCCGTCTGTGAGTGGGCATCCAGCGTTTGATGTTGAAACGCACTCGAGTTTGCCCGTCGTCTTATTTTTCACGAGCCAAGCCCAGCCAGAACCAAAGGTCTTGATTGCGGTTTCAGTAAACTTCTCTTTAAAGCCTTGGAATGAACCGAAATCGCGTTTGATCGCTTCAGCGAGTTCGCCAGTGGGTTCACCGCCGCCCTGTGGGGTCAGGCAGTTCCAGAAGAACGTGTGATTCCAGATTTGAGCTGCGTTGTTAAAAACCGGACCTGAAGCCTTGGTGATGATCTGTTCAAGAGTCATCTTCTCGAATTCAGTGCCGGGAACGAGTTTATTGAGATTGTCGACATAGGCCTTGTGGTGCTTTCCATAGTGATATTGGAAAGTCTCAGGCGACATGTGCGGCATCAGTGAGTCAGTCGAGTACGGAAGTGTGGGAAGTTCAAAAGCCATAAGTCCTCCAGATCCATGAAGTTGCCAGAGTTTGCGCATGGGTTAAAGACTCACGGTGTCGTTTTGTCCCGAAAAAGCTTCAATCCGAGTTTTAAAGGAGTGTGCCGGTGAGAAGCATTCGAGCGACCGAGAAATAGATCACAAGCCCCGTGACATC
>JAEUWE010000065.1 GCA_016791465.1 Pseudobdellovibrionaceae bacterium | reverse complement strand
GCAACACGGCGGTTAAGCTTAGTGATCATGAGCCAATTTATTTACCTGCATGGCCTGTGCACCTACGGCGACGACGAGCTGCACCTTGGTCCAGCTCGCTTGGGGCGGCTTGATCGATACCTCGTTGAGCTTTTCGAACATCGACAAACTCCTCTCCTCTCGATTGATGGCATTGGGTTCGGCTCCCCCGAAGAACAGGCTGAAACAGCACTGCTCCAAATACGAAGTGCAACCAGTCCGCACCTTGTTCTCCTCGGTCACTCGATGGGAGGACTAACCGCGCGGGTCCTTCAGGCGCGTCTCGAAGCAGCAGCTCACAGCGTCGACATCATCACCTGGGGAACACCTCATCGTGGAACTTCAGCCGCGATACGCAACGACAGTCGAGCGCTAAAAAGTATCGCAAACTGGGTCGGCTACAATCTCGAGACGCGAGCGGCGACGTTTAAACACTGCACACCGGATGCCCTTGTCGCGTTCAACACGCGATATCCTTTTCGACAACAATCACAGTTCTCGTTGATCTGCGATGTACCACTTCTGAACACAACGCCACTCCTCTTTACACTTCGCCCGAGAGGACCAAGCGATGGATTTATCAGCGTTGAAAGCCAAAACTTTGGCCAGAAACTCGGTCGTTTTCAGCTCGATCACTTCTCGGCCATTGGCTATAGCGACCTTCATCCTCTGCCATCAGTGCGAACCCACAGCCGCGCCGAGTTCAATCGACTCGTCGATCTGGTCCTGTCGTTACGGCGCAGTGACTCAAAGTAAGACAATGCCACCGACCGTGATTTTCTTGAGATTCTATGCTAGTTTACCGAAAGGTGGAGAGTGGGGGCATCATGACCGTTTCTGTTTTCAATAACACCCGACGTGGAATTTTCTCATCTCTACTTTTGACCACGGCACTCATGGGCCTAAGCGCACAGGCCGAGACCGGCTCTACGATGAACGAGAATCCTCTCAAGGCTTCTGCTCGCGTTGAACTTCTGTCGCCCGACGCCAAAGACGGTAAAGTGGTCATCGATCTGGACCTCGTCGAACCCTACAAAGCGTATGCTGATCGCTTTAAACTCGTTGTTGAAAATCCTCAGGGCGCTGAATTGAGCGAGCTAAAGCTCGAACCTCTGATTCAATTCATGGATACCTTCACCAAGAAAATGAAGGACGGCATAAAAAAACACGGAACCATGACCGCGACTCTCAAACTTCCGTCGCCAGATCCAAAAGGCCTCAAGCTCAAACTGACATATCAAGCCTGTACAACTGAGCACTGTCTTTTTCCAAAAAACATTATTCTTGAGCCGACTATCGTACATGGCGCCCACAGCGCCGAAGCACCGCTCGCGCCAACGGGAAAAACCATTTCGGAGACACCGCCAACGAACAACGGAACAGCCGGGGGATCATCGGATTTCGAAAAGGCAATGAGTGGTGGTATTTTATCAGCCATTGTCTTCATGCTCGTGGCGGGATTTTTAACTTCACTCACTCCGTGCATCTATCCGATGATACCGATCACTCTCGCCATTCTCGGAGCAAGCGATCGTCGTTCTGGCGTACGCGCAGCAAATGCCCCACCTCGGTCAAAGCTTCGCGGCTTCTTTCTTTCTATCTTCTACGTTCTTGGAATCGCAACGACCTACTCGATCCTTGGTGTTACCGCCGCATCCACTGGTGCTCTCTTTGGTTCAGCGCTCTCCAATATCTGGGTCGTCAGTGCACTGGGAATCCTTTTTGTCTTGATGGGTCTCTCGATGTACGGCCTATTTGAGATTCAGGCACCCGCATTTATTCGCGACCGCCTCGGCCAAGGGAAATCGGAAGCGGGCTATGGCAGCTCTTACCTGACCGGACTTGCTGCCGGAGTTGTCGCAAGCCCGTGCATTGGCCCAGTGCTGGTCAGCGTTCTGGCCTATATCGCTCAAACACAGAATAAACTCCTCGGCTTTGTTTTGTTGTTTAGCTTCGCGATGGGAATGGGCGTTCTCTTTATCGTCCTTGGCACGTCGTCGTCACTGATCAGCAAGGTTCCAAAAGCCGGCGCATGGATGGACATCGTTAAATTCGTATTCGGAACAACGATGATCGGAATGGCGCTTTACTACGTTGCACCGGTCTATCCCGAATGGGCCGTTCGCGGCTTGCTGGGTTTGGCGATTGTTCTCATCGCCAGCGCCTACGGCGTCTTCGCGGTGGCAGACACTGGAATTGCTCGCGTCAAAAAAGGCGCATCGGTCGCGGCGTTCTGTATTGGTATCGCGCTATTGATGGCATCTGCTCTTGAGAAAACTGGAGTGAACGTTGGAGCCCTTCAACAAGCATCAAACGGAACAGTAAAAGGCGTTTCACAATTGCCGTGGCAAAAGTACTCGGACGAACTACTTGAGAAAGCTCTTGCCGAGAAGAAGCCCATTCTCATCGACTTCTGGGCTGACTGGTGCGGCGCGTGTCACGAGCTTGAAGAGCGCACTTTCCCCGACGCCCGCATTCAGGCGGCGGGTTTGAAATTCGCGTTGCTCAAAGTGGATGCCACGGAAGATTCGCCCGAGCTCGGCAAACTCAAACGGAAATATGGCGTTCTTGGACTACCGACGATGATCTTCTACGACCCCACCGGAAAAGTTCGCTCCGAACTGACGGTGACCGGTTTTGAAGATGCCGATAGCTTCATTCAAAAGATGAATAAGGCAATAGCGCCATAGCAGCGTCTCGATTTGAGACGGACTGTGGAGAGAGCGTGCAAAGCGGAACCGAATTGAGCAAAATGAGATTTCTGGAACCATTCCTTGGTACGTCTGGCGCGAAGGTTTCTCAGTTGGCTTCTCAGTGGGGGAATTTGAGATGAAGTTCGTGCGCCTAACGTCGCTCTTGACGTCGTTGACACATTATCTTGAATCAAAGAAAGCACTGCTGCCGGCTCTGACATTGATCTCGGTCGGTTCGTCAACACTCCTGCTCTATCAGAATTGCGCCCCCACTCCGCAGACAGAATCATCGTCTTCGGCGTCGCGCTCGGGTGTGTATTCGTCCACCATCGGTGGATATACGGGTGGAAATGGCGGCGGCTCAGCGCCCGGCGCTGTCATCCCCGGAGGCGTCACTCCGACTGAAGGCTCCGGCGGAACAGCACCAGGCAACACAACACCAGGCGCTCCAGGCGGAACCATGCCCGGCGGAACCATCCCAGTTGATGGTGGCAGCGGAGGCAATGCGCCAGGTAACGGCGGCACCGGCCTCCAACCAGGCGGCGGCACTGGAGGCTCATCAACTTCACTTGTTTGGCAATACCAACCCGAGGATCTCACTCTGGAAGAGG
>JAEUWE010000031.1 GCA_016791465.1 Pseudobdellovibrionaceae bacterium | reverse complement strand
ATCGAAAAATGCGTTGGGCCAATGAGCAGGGAGCGTTGGAGAGCGATCCAGAGAAACGCGCGACAATGGCCGCGATTTTTGATTTGGTCGATGGTGAGCGATCTGAGATCACGAAGTCTGGCGACGTGGCGCGATTCATTTCTGCGATTGCGGAATTCGTTCGCGCAACAGAAGGCATTGAGAACACTAAAGCCAGTCCTCTCCTGGAAAAGGGAGATGACGGGAAAACGCCTTTGGATCTTTTGGTATCGGCGCGTACAGATTTGAAGCTGTTGATTATGGCAATGTCGAACTTCTTGGCTCGCGAAGCGATCGGTGCTGATGGTTTGGTTCGGCCGTTTTATGATCGATCGAATTTGGCAACCGGCCCCGTATCAAAAGGCGACCCGCAGCTTTTGGATCAAGCGCTGACTATTCGCGCGCTCCTCGATGCTGCTGAAACAATCTCGGCTGATGTTTATCGCACGACGGCGATTGATCTGATGGCTTCAGTGAACCAACATCTTTATCGCCCAGCACTAGCATTCTATTCGTCTACGGCAGCAGGGACTGTTCGGGCGGATCTGGAGACAACGGTGGCGATGCTTGTCGCGGGTGAGCGCGTCGCGAAAGGTTTGGATTCTGAACGTCGGGCCCGTTGGAACAAAGTTGCTCGTCCCTGGATCGGCGCATTGCGCGACGCTGCTCTGTTGGTTCATTAAGACGGTTCACTAATCGGAAATAGTCCTGCTATGCTTGCGGGACTATGAAAAACAATAAATTCAGTATTGCGATGGTTTTGTTCTGCGGCCTTGCACTGACGATGACCGGTTCTGTTGTGCTAGCAGAACAAAAGGCAGTCAAACCAGCGGCGAGTACGGTGACAACGCCGCTGTGTACGGCCGAGGGGCCGGGCTTTTTTGATCTGAAGGCCAAAGGCATCGACGGCAAAGAAGTGGATCTTTCGGTATATCGGGGAAAAGTCGTGATGGTGGTGAATACTGCATCACGCTGCGGATACACGGGACAGTACAAAGAGCTACAGCAATTACAGGCACAGTATGAAAAACAGGGTTTCACTGTTTTGGGATTTCCATCGAATGATTTTGCGGCGCAAGAGCCTGGCACCAACGAACAAATTAAGTCGTTCTGCGAATTGAACTACAAAGTGACATTTCCACTTTTTAGCAAAGCTCCGGTGACAGGCGAGGGAAAGCAGCCTGTTTATCGTTTTTTGACGGCCGGGCGTCCCGAGGTTGGGTGGAACTTTGAGAAGTTTTTGATTGATCGCAAGGGACAAATTGCGGGGCGGTTCCTGTCGAAGATTGAGCCGAAGTCGAAAGAGGTCATCGCGGCGTTGGAATCGGCGCTGGCTCAGAAAACGGAAACATGCCGTTGATTCGACTTTCGGGAGTAACGAAGAGCTACGATCGGCCGGTGTTGGCGCCGCTGACGTTTGAAATTCTCGAAAGAGAATTTGTGATTCTATTGGGGCCGAGCGGCTGTGGTAAGTCGACGTTGTTGCGACTGCTCTCGGGGATTGAAAGCATTGATAGCGGCGAACTCCTTCTTCCTGATGGATTAAGTCCGTCCGTGGTCTTTCAGGAACCGCGTTTGTTGCCATGGCGCACAGTCGTCGAAAATGTGATGTTGCCATTTGAACTTAGCAGTCTCAGCTCTGGGAGAGATGCAGGTCGGGCGCAGGCTTTAGAAACCCTGCGGAGAGTCGGGTTGTTTGATTTTGCTGATCACTATCCACATGAGTTGTCGGGTGGGATGCAGATGCGTGTCGCAATTGCACGCGCATTGGTCACAAAGCCGAAGTTGCTTCTATTGGACGAACCGTTTGCCGCGTTGGACGAAGTCAGTCGGTTTCGTCTGCAAGAGGAGCTCTTACGTCTTTGGCGACAAACAGAGTTGACCATCATTTTTGTGACACATTCTCTTTCTGAGGCGGTTTATCTTGGCACTCGGCACATCGTTTTTTCTCCGCGACCAGCTCGAGTGATTGGAGATCGCGGAAGCGCACTGCCGATCGATGAGCGCGTGCGGACGGCGTCGGAGTTTCAGCGAGAGGTCGAGATGTTGCAGACTTTGCAACATTCGCATCAGACGCAACCGACGTTGAAGGATGGTGTGCAGTGAAGTCTCGCAAGGAGAGAGTCCCGCAGAATCTGTTTCTGCCCCTTATTGTGGGTATCGCGGCGGCCGTAGTTGGCGAGATGCTGACCCGAGGCGGATTGATTGCGGGCTATTTGTTGCCGGCTCCGTCCGATGTGCTTCGGGCGCTCGCAATGGATGCAGATGAACTTTGGCGCGGATTCTTGTCGACCGCTCTTTCGGCTAGCGTCGGTTGGTTTGCGAGCGCTGTATTTGGCTTCGCGGCAGCGTTGGTCATGTCGCTTTCAGACTCTGTCCGTCGAGCATTGATGCCGTATGCGGTGTTCTTTCAAACTGTGCCGGTGATCGCGCTTGCCCCGGTGTTGGTGATTTGGTTTGGCTTTGGTCGACCGACGGTGATTGCGAGCGCGTTCATCGTCTCGATTTTTCCAGTGATCGCCAGTACACTTTTGGGTTTGCGTTCGACAGACGCGCTTTTGGTTGAGCTTTTTCGATCCTATCGGGCCAGACCCCTGACGGTCTTCTGGAGGTTGCGTTTGCCAGCGGCGCTGCCGGCCATATTTGGAGGGCTAAGGGTGGCCGCGGGACTTGCCGTTATTGGTGCGGTTGTCGGTGAGTTTATTGCGGGAGGCGGTCTTGGCGAGGTTATTGATGCCGCTCGAACTCAGCAGCGGCTGGATCGGGTATTTGCCGCGGTGGGTTTGTCATCGGCTCTGGGCCTAATTATGGTGTCGACGATCAATGTCGTGGCGCGCCGCTGCCTTCGACCATGGCATGAGAGTGAGTCGGGGGGAGTCAGATGAAGATTCTTTGCAAAGTTTGGGCGTTGATTTTGGCCGCTATCATTTTAAGTGGTGTGCCCACTTTTGCTGAGAAGTCGCCAGTTCAACCGGTCGTCGTGAAACTGGCTTTGAACTGGAAGCCGGAACCGCAGTTCGGCGGATTCTATACGGCGGAACTTCTAAAGCTCGATGTGAAGAATGGTGTGCAGATGCAGATCCAGCCTGGCGGCGCTGGTACACCGGTCGTTCAAATGGTGTCGGCTGGAAAGATCGACTTTGGAATTGCGAGCGCTGACGAAGTGGTCTTGTCGCGAGCCAATGGAAGTGATGTCGTGGCATTGTTTGCGGTGTATCAAACTAACCCGCAGGCGATCATGGTTCGTGCCGATCGTGGTTTGAAGTCACTGGCGGATGTCTTTCAAAATGAAGGTACGCTGGCGATGCAAAAAGGACTTCCCTACGCCGTGTACCTGCAGGGGAAGTACGGCAAAGGCATGAAGGTTAAAGTAGTGCCTTATGTCGGTGGTATTTCAAACTTCCTCTCGGATCCAAAACACTCGCAGCAGTGTTTTGTGACCTCTGAGCCATTGCTGGCGAAGTCAAAAGGTGTCAATGCGACGTCATTTCTAGTTGCTGAGAGCGGTTACAATCCCTACACGACAGTTTTGATTAGCCGGAGCTCTTTCGTGAAGGCGCACAGCCAGGTGACGCAAGCGATGGTGGCGGCGGTGAAAGATGGGTGGCTGCGCTATTTGACTGATGAGAAGGCTGCAGGGCTGACAAATGCTCGAATGCACGAGCTCAATCCATCTTTGGATATCGGGACTTTTCGCGACAGTGCGCAGGCCCAGAAGCTCCTCATTTTGCCAGAAAAGGCAGCAGATATCGGACGGATGACCGAGAAGCGATGGGCTGATCTTCAAGACCAGCTTTTCGAGATGAAGATTCTGAAGCGAAAAGTGCCGGCGACGGAGCTGTTTTGGATTGAGTGATCTTACTTAGGTCCAGCGTTAGACCGATGCTCGATTGTGAAAATTCAATGCATACCGGAGACTGAAGAGATGCCGCCCGGAAAGCTCGAAGGAATCAAAGTGCTCGTAGTCGACGATGAGGAGGATCTCCGTGAGATTCTCTCTGAGGACTTTGCCAACGCTGGTGCGACCGTGTTTACGGCAAAAAATGGTCGCGAAGCATTTGAAATCATAAAGCGCGAAACGCCAGAAGTCGTGTTGAGTGATGTTCGTATGCCTGGGGGCGATGGTGTCGAATTACTCAAGCAAATTCGGACGCTCAGTCAGGATCCGCCTCCATTTGTCTTCTTACTGACTGGGTTTGCCGATATTCAGGCTGAGGAAACGATTGCTCTGGGCGGTCAGGGTCTTGTCGCAAAGCCGTTCAATCTGCGCCAGTTGCGCGAAAGAGTTATTCAGATCCTCGGTCGAGAGTGATTTTAAGAAAGCTGTTCGATCGCCGGCATCTCGCCGGCATGTGATGGTCGAAATTCCTTTAAGATCACGTCACCCTTTAAGAGAAAAAATCCGGGCATCAAAAAAGGATCGCTTTTGGGGCGACCAATTCCGTGGCCGATCAGCAGCCCCTTGATTCCGGCGATTAGTGCATGAGGGCCAAGCAGCTGCCGGAGGCTTCCGCGAGTGACTCCAAATTTTGTGTAATAACGGAGATCAGGATCATGAATGGCGGCAACGGAAGGCCATCGCTTTTCAAAGAAGTCATGTGCATCTTCGAGGGCCCCATGAAAAATAAAGACGATGTTGTCGACACCGCGGTTTTTGAGTTCCGGTTCAATTTCTTTGAGATGAGCGATTGTCTGTCGGCAGAAGGTGCAGCCGAAATGTCTCAGAAAGACCAAGAGAACTTTCGCGTTGGCGGGGAACTGTTCTGACCATGTTGGCCCATCGGCGTTTTGCGAGCGAAGATTTCGACCTTTGATCATAAGCCCCTTCAAGAAAAAAGCCCGATACCAATGCGGTTGTCGGGCTTCCTGTCTTACGATGGGCAGAGATCAGATTAAAGTTTTTCTGAATCGCGTGCTGCTTTTTGAGCGGCTGCCTCAGCCATGATGCTTGTCAGCATCATCTTTGTCGACTCCGGGCTTTGATTCAGAGCGCGCGCGATGCGATCAACGCCGACGTCGTCTGGGCTTTGAAACTGTGCGAGTTTTTCAGCATCAGCGCGTTCGATGCCGATCGATGCGAGGGCGGCTACGGCCGAAGCGTCGTCTGTCGCGGTCTGCGCCTGTGTCAGCGCCTGCACCAGTGTTTGCGCCGCTTCGGGGCTCATTTTATAAGTTTCAGCTACAGCCACTGCGTCGACAGGTGTTCCAGTTTGCTCCGTGCCGAGCTCCATCTTGCGATATCCGGGAGGGCAAGTGCTCTCATTGCGATAGGCCGTTGTTTCGACCCAGTTGCCGTTGTAATCGCGGTATCCGACAGTTTTCTTTTCGCGGTAGATTTCGCAAGTGCGGGTGCGGCGTGGGGGCGGAGAGCTGCGAGCCGCATCGACGATGATCGCTCCAAGAGCAAAACCGCCGATACCAGAGGCGACTTCGCGATCTGTGCAACCAACTTGGAATGCACTCAGTGCTGTAAGGGCCGTGAGGGTCAGTGATTTCAGTGCTTTCATGGTTTTCCTCCGTAAAGACACAGTTATTCTTTGCAGTCGAAAATAAGGGTTTTCGAGACAGTGAATTCGGGGCCGTGGTCTCGTGTGATGGTGTACCAGTCTATACTAATAGTTGAGCGGTAGACTGGGCGATAACGAGTCGAGCCGAGCTGAAGGCACTTGAACTCTGCGAAGTCGAAGGCGTTTTTAGTGGCTTTATCGAAAGCTCCACTTAGACTTGGGCCAAAGGCGAAACCATCAACGACAACGGATAGAGGCTCCGTGACGTAGTAGTCGGTCGTTAAGGGTATCCGCCCCTCTCCTTGAGCATGTGCGCCGACGAGAACTGCAAATCCAAAAGCAATAATACGTCTCATTTGGGATCCTCCGCCGTCGGGTAGAGCAAGTCCTATTCACATCGTGAAACGGTAGTGTCATCGAACGAGCTCGAGCTGACGGTTATTCTGGTTGTTTTCGGTGACAAAAATCGGCTCGCAGTGGTTCAATTTCGTCATGTTTACACGGTCACTGACGCTTCTCTGGATTATGGCGAATTTTATCCTGTCGGGTTGCTCCTCATTTGTGGAAGCCGTTTTGGAGAAGCCAAAAGTACAGTTTCACTCTGTTCAGGTGCGGGATGCGGTAGCGGATGGAGCGACGGCGGTGATTGCATTGGACGTTGAAAATCCAAACGGCGTTTCGCTGACTGTTGATCGCATGACCTACGCTCTGGAGCTTGGTGGTAAGCCAGTGGCGCAGGCGGAAGTAAAAGAGTTTGCGACTCTTAAAGCTCGTGAGGTATCGCGGGTTGAAATCCCGGTGCCGTTTAAGTACGGCGCGATCTTTTCGTCAGTCCTTGATTTGTTGAGAAATGGCACGGCCGCATACAAGGTGATGGGAGAGGCGCGAATCGGAATTTTTACGCTGCCATTTCAGCATGCGGGCGATGTGAAGCTTCGGCCATGATTGAGTTTTTTCTGTTCCGACATGGAGAAACTGATTGGAATAAGATCGGCCGGATGCAGGGACGAACGGATATTCCGCTCAATCCTAAG
>JAEUWE010000011.1 GCA_016791465.1 Pseudobdellovibrionaceae bacterium | reverse complement strand
GATGACGTCATCGGATCGGGGGCTGGCGCGGTTTCGGCTGGAACTCCAAGCTATGCTCCCGGGGCTGGTGTTTCGATTCCGCGTCCGGCGTATCAGGGCCCAGCGGGCGCTGTTGAAGAGCGCGTTGCGCTTCGCGGTGTTCGCAAAAAGATTGCTGAGAATTTGCAGATGGCAAAACACATCGTTCCCCATTTCACATTGATGGATGAGGCGAATGTGACGGCGTTGGTTGCGATGCGCGACGAACTCAAAGCTGCGGGCGAGAAAGCGGGAACAAAAGTCACCTACTTGCCATTTGTGATGAAAGCGTTGATTGCAACGATTCGCGAGTATCCGATGTTCAATGCTTCGATCGACGATGCGGCTCAAGAGATTGTATACAAGAAGTACTTCAACCTGGGATTTGCCGCGGACACTCCGAATGGGCTTTTGGTTCCGGTCATTAAGAATGCTGACCAAAAGACGATCCTGCAACTTTCGAAAGAGATCATGGATCTTGCGAAGCGCGCTCGTGATGGCAAGCTTGCACTTGATGAAATGAAGGGTGCAACAATCACCGTGACTAACATTGGCTCGGTGGGTGGTCAGTATGCGACTCCGATCATCAATCATCCAGAAGTCGCGATCATGGGCATGTACAAGATCCAAGAAAAGCCGATCATCAAGCGAGCGGCCGACGGTTCGATGGCACTCGACGCGATCAAAACGATGAATTTCACAATCACAGCTGATCATCGTTTGATCGATGGTGCGGTGGCTGCAAACTTTTTGAAGGCCTTTATCGCCCGCATTGAGAACCCCGGTGTTCTCATGCTGGACATGATGTAGGCGAGGTGCGGAATGGCTCAATCATTTGATGTTGTCGTCGTTGGTGCGGGACCTGGTGGATATGTTTGCGCGATCCGGTCGGCGCAACTTGGCTTGAAGACAGCGATTATCGAACGCGAGTATATGGGTGGCGTTTGTTTGAACGTCGGTTGTATTCCGTCGAAGGCGTTGATTTCGGCTGGGCATTTTCTCCACAAAATGGAACATAATGCGGCGGAGATGGGTTTTACGATTCCTGGAAAAGTGAAGCTCGATATGGCGCAGCTGCAGAAATGGAAGCAGTCGGTATGCGAGCGCATGGCAGGTGGTGTGGAGCAGCTCTTAAAGGGCAATGCCGTCACGATTATTCGCGGCGAAGCGAGCTTTAAGTCGGCGCAAGAAATATCGGTGAAAACAAAAGCCGGCGCTGTGGAATCGATTACTGCAAAAAACTTTGTGATCGCCACCGGCTCGCGTCCGATTGAAATCCCTGGTTTCGCGTTTGATGAACAGCTGGTGTTGTCGTCGACCGGAGCGCTCGCTCAGAGCGAAAAACTGGAGTCCGCGGTTGTCATCGGTGGTGGCTACATTGGGCTTGAGATCGGTTCGGTGCTTTCTAATTTTGGAACTAAGGTGACGGTTGTTGAAGCCAACAAGGCGCTGCTTGCTGGCCTTGCTGATCCCGAGTGCGTGCAGGTTGTGGCGCGCAAGCTGAAGAAGAATGGCGTTGATGTTCTTTTGGATGCGAAGGCCAAGGGCTGGAAGAAGTCCGGCAAGGGCGTCGAAGTGACGGTTGATATCGGCGGCAAAGAGCAGGTGCTGAAAGCGGATAAGGTTTTGGTTACAGTTGGCCGCAAACCCAACAGTGATCAAGCCAATCTTAAAGGTATCGGTCTTGCGATTGATGAAAAAGGTTTTGTGAAGGTGAATGCACAGCGGAAGACGAATCTTCCTGGCGTGTATGCGATTGGTGATATCGCATGTCAGCCGATGCTGGCGCATAAGGCTTCACACGAGGGCGTGATGGTTGCGGAAATCATTGCTGGCCAGAAGCGCGCCTATGAAGTGAAGACAGTTCCAAGTGTGATCTTTGTTGATCCTGAGATCGCAGCGGCGGGAATGACAGAGGACGAAGCTCGGGCGAAAGGCTACACCGATCTGAAGATCGGTAAGTTTCCTTTTGCGGCAAATGGTCGCGCTGTTTCGCTGATGGAGACCGACGGTTTTGTGAAGATCATTGCTGATGCCAAGACACACATTGTCCTTGGTGTCCACATCGTTGGACCCGAAGCTTCGAATCTGATTTCTGAAGCGGCCTTGGCTATCGAGATGGGTGCGCGCCTTGAAGACTTGGCGCTGACAATCCATCCGCATCCAACATTGGGTGAGACGATGATGGAGGCTGCAGAGGCAACTCTTGGTCATGCGATTCATATTATTCAAAAGCCCCTCACTGGCGCCGGCAAAGGCACGACACCTCGCGCGCACGCCTGAGGTGTGAGTCTATGCTGGCCGTTGAAAACTGGGGATTGATTCCCTATCGAGAAGCACTTGATCGCCAGTTTGAAGCTGTCGATCGAGTGAGTCGCGAGTTAAAACCAGAAACGCTCATCTTTTGTTCGCACCCGCCGATCGTGACTTTGGGGCGCGGGACTAAGGACGGGGACGTCTTTGGGTGGTCTGGCGACACGATTGAGGTTGGGCGAGGCGGACGAGCGACGTACCATGGGCCGAGCCAGGTTATTGTTTATCCCATACTGGATCTCAATTCTCGTGGTCGGGATCTACATCGCTACATGCGCTCGCTTGAGGACGCGATACTAGAAACGCTCCAGTCGTTTGGCATCGAAGCGGTTCCTCACGCGATTCAAAAAGAAGACGGAGCAGAAGAGGCAAGTGAGGCGACCGGTGTCTGGATTGGATCGCAGAAAATCGCGTCTATTGGGATCGGTGTTCGCCGCTGGATTTCATTTCATGGTCTAGCATTAAACGTGGCTGATGATCCGGTGGCATTTAGTGGAATGAAGCCATGTGGATTTGCTCCGGGAAGTGTTGTCTCGATGGAGAGTGTGCTCGGCACGTTGCCAGCGCGTGAGACGGTGGAAGCTCGTCTTGAACTGGCGCTTCAGAGGCGCTTTCTCTAGCGGTGATTTAATTCGAGTGTGGGCCTTGGTGAGACGAACGTCTGGTCTCGGCGACAAAGGCTCAAATTGCCTCGGGAATTGAGCTGAAATAGAGGTGATGAAGAAGTTTACGTTCCCGACGTGGCTAGTCGTTGTCGCGCTTTTTGTTTCGATGAGTGGCGCATCGGTTGTTTTTGCACAGGAAGAGGCGATATCTGAAGAGTCGCCAAAGCGCGATGTCTACGATCTGCCGACTCCGGTTGCTATTCAAGGTCGCACAAATAAAATTGACCAAGCAGTTTCGATCAGTGTTGGTTACATTCCGACGGACTCATTCAACCGCGGATTTCCTCTGACGGGCGCGTACTCATTTTACTTCAAGCCCTATTTCGCCTGGGAAGTCTTGAGCTACAGCTACAACTTCAATCGCGAAACTCAGCTGAAGGAAGACTTTAAGAACCTAGGAGTTGGTGTTCAGAATATCGGATTTGGCGGAGTCATCGATTATCCGCGCAATATCATCATGACCGGAATTGTCTACACGCCGCTCTACTCCAAGAGTTTGTTGTTCAATAAGACTTTAGTTCATAGCGAAACGGGATTCTATCTCGGTGTTGGAAGTTTGGTTTTTAGTCAGGTCGGCCATCTGCCAACCATTGCGCCTGGAATTCAAGCGCGGTATTTTGTTTCGCCAAAATCGGCAGTTCGAATTTATCTCAGACAGTATTTTTTCAACGATACACAGCTTGGGCTGACGGGGATTACCGACATCGGAGTCGGATTTGAGACGCAATTCGAACTTCTTTCACGGCATGCGGCGGGTGATGAGTGAGAATTTCGACTCGCGTAGTTCTTTTCGCCTTGGTCTTGGTCGCCCATCGCAGCACTGGATTGGCGGCCTTGGATAAGGCGTGGCTTGAGAGTTACGAGAAAGCGGGCGAGCAGGCGATTGAAAATTCGTTGGACACAAATCCCCCAGAGGATTTGACGGACTCACAGCGAGACGAGGTGAAAATTCTTGCGGCGGCGACTCTTGTGAAGTTGGGCCGTACTTTGGCGGCACAACAAATCTACATGGACGTTGCGAGTCGAGCGATTGGAACTTCGCAAGGCGCGCTGGCGCTGAAGCAGCTCGAAGCTTTGGCGTTGACGGTAGAAATTGATGAGAGCGCGATTGAGGACTTTGCGTTTGAATACGATGGTACTGTGGAAACGGCGACGGCGCGTTCGATGCTTGCGTGGTACCGAGCGCGCGCACTCATGCGCCGTGGGTTCGTGGATTGGGCGACGCGTGAGTTGGGTCAGGTGGCTGTCGATTCGGCGTGGCACTCTGAGCGGCTCTATGATCGAGCGGTGAGTGCGCTTGCCGATGGTCGCGAAGATGAGGCTGAGGCAATTTTCTCTGAGCTCGCCAAGAAGGCAGTGATTCGCGCAACGACGAAGCAGTTTTCGGAACTGAATCGCGCTCGATTGATTTTTGAGAAAGGTGACTATCAGGCGAGCCTTGAGGCTGTTCGCGGTCTCGACTTGCCGATTCGAGAGCGGGCCCGAGCACTGCACGAGATGGCGTGGTCGCGCTACTATATGCGCGAGTATGGCAAAGCGCTTGGTATTCTTCAGGTGTTGGATTCTGGTTACTATGCCGATCTGAAAACGCCAGAGGCCGACCTCTTGCGTATGGTCATTGAGCGTGATCTCTGCCGCTATGACCTTGTGAAGCAGTCGACAACGGCTTTTCGCGATAAGTACAAGAAGACTTACAAACAAATTGAATCGCGGCTGCCGCTTGAGTCTGATGACAGACTGAAGCAGATGGCGCTGCAGTCGCGATCGTTGCAAAAACGTGCCACGTTGGTCCATCGTTTGCGTGTGGAGCTGCGGGCGCTAACCGATGAGGATATTCGTGTCTCTCCGGGATTGGGCGTTTGGCTACGAAGGCAATTGGCGACTCGTGAGCGACAGCTTCAGAGTGAGGTCGATCGGCTCCTAGGCAAAGAGCTGGAGCGAGTTGCAAATCAGTTCGTCGATCTTCGGGATCAAGTCACATTTCTTGAATACGAATCATCGATCCGACCATTGACGGCAGCGCCGAGCGATACGATTGACTATCTGCCGACAGGAGCTTCGCGAACGAAGTTTGAGAAGCTTCATTGGCCGGTGACGAATGAATCTTGGTGGGATGAATTGGACTCCTATGAGGTCATGCTGCGCGGTCGATGCCAGACGCCGCTGCCAAATGGGTTGGGCGTTGTTCCAGCGCCTCGCCGTCCTCCGCCCCCTCCGCCTCCTCCGGAGACCGATGATGAGGATGATGAATGAAAACACTCATCGTTCTATTTGTCGCAACATTGGGACTCGGGGCGAGTGTACCGAGTAGGGCGGTTGTTAAGTCGGAAGAGTCGGATCGTCCAGTCTTGACGGGAAAGCGAACACCGATCGCCGGTCGTGGCCTGGACGCATCCGAAGTGGCAGAGCTGAAGAGTCAGCTGTCAAAGACCGAGCAGAAAATTAAAGTTACGACGGCGGAGACGAAGCGCGTTCGAGATACTGAGTTTTTGCCGGATCTCTATTTTTCACTTGCCGACCTGCATTTGCAGAAAAGTCGATTGATGTATCTGATCAAAATCAATCAGAACAAGAAGGTGCCGATCAATGAGTTGGATTTTACGGCCGAAAAGAGGCCGAAGAGCGAAGCGATCGACATCTATCAGAAAATCTACGCGTTCTTTCCGAAGTCAAAACTGCGTGATCGCGCGTTATTTCTGAAGGCTCTTGAGTTAAGGGACCTCAATCAGGCTGAAGCGATGATCAAATCATTCGCGCAGTTGAATCAAGAATTTCCGGATTCACCTTACTTGCGCGAAGCCAATATCATTTTGGGCGACTACTTTTTGGAAGAGAAGAAAGATATCGATGGGGCACTTGAAGCGTTTAGAAGAGTTATTGCAAAAGACCTATCGGCCTACACGCCACTGGCCCACTATCGAGTGGGCTGGTGTTTTATCAACCAGCAGAAGTATCCAGAGGCGGTGACGGCTTTTGAGGAGGCGATTCGGACTCAGGGCTTGGTTTCGTCAGCAGATCTTTCAGAGGCGTACCGTAAAACAGATATTAAGCGCGAGGCAATTCTTTCCTTGGCCGTGCCCTATGTTGAGATCTATGGAGACTACATTGCGAGTCTGCGGGCCGCAGAGAAGGCTGAGAAGGTCGCAGAATTGGCGGCGTCTCAACCGAAGTCTCTTCCGGCCAAAGTGTCGGCGTGGGTTCGACCGTCTCCGAAGGTGCCGTCGACCGTGGCGAAAGTCGTCTCTCAAGTGCCAACTCCCGTGTCGAAAGCGGTGCTTCATCCCGTCGACTATTTTAGAAAGATAGCGGATTCGCATCTCACTTATCGGAGAGTTCTTTCCCGTGTGGGCAAGCGTCTGGCGTTGAAGGATCTTTGGAACGAGGTGGCCGATGTATGGAGTGAAGTCCTGATTGCCAACACTGATCCTGATCTTAAATTTGAAGCGATTCAGCGTTGGAATGATGCGATCAAAAAGAACTCATCTAAGGTCGGCAATCTCACACTTGTTGAGCACGCGGTTTTGACCGCACAGACTATTCGATCAAGTAAGGTGACAGATGCGGGTCAACTGATAGCAAAAGCACGTCGCCAATTAAAGTTCTTGGAGTTGGTGACTCGAGATATCGCGACACGATTGCAGCAGGCGGCTCGAGACCAACAAGGAACTGAGGGATTTAGAACGGCGGCTCGTGCGTATGAGCTCTATCAAGTTGGGTTCCCTCAGCACGTTGCCGCCGAGAAGATGTTGATCAATAAGTCAGAAAGTCTATATCGTGCCGAAGACTGGGTTCGCGCGGGTATGACGTTTGAACAGTTGGCTCGAGTAGCAAAAGTAAAGAAAAAGAAAAATGAATTTAACGAGTCGGCCATTCAGTCGTACGTCAACGCTCTGAAGAAGGTCGACTCTCTGTCGGCGTTAGACGTTTTACGGTCGCGACGTGCCATTCGCGAAGTGGGGACCGGTTGGATTCAATCTCATATGCGACACCCAGCTGCTGCGAGCACCGCATACAATATCGCGCAGAGTTGGTATGAAGATCGCCATCTGCCCCAGGCGATTCAAGCGTTCACATTTTTCGTAAAGAGTTTTCCTCGAGATGAGCGGGTGCGCGACGCAATTTTCATGATCATCAACGCCTATTCTCAGCTTGATGACTTTAAAGGGTTGGTGACGGCTGCAAAGTCACTAGAGAAGACGCAGGGGCTATCGACTGACGATCGGTCGGCGATTCGCGATGCGAGTCGGCGGGCCCAGTTAAAGGACCTGCAGCTCGCGGCCGGAAGTTTTGGTTCAAAGCAGTATGCTGAAAATCTGATGTCAATGGCGAGTAAGTACAAGGACTCGTCGATGGGTGCGACAGCGTTGTATGAAGCGTTCACATCATTGCGGTCTAAGCGTGATCCGGAACTATATGATGTGGGCGAAGCTTTGCTCGAGAAGTATTCCGACTCGACATACAGCAAAGAGGTTGTGAGCTCGATGGCGCAGACCGCTTTAATGACGGCTGACTTTGAGAGAGCTGCCCGATATTTGGCTCGATTCGCTGAGCGCTATCCGAAGGAGAAAGAGTCGATTGAGTGGAAAAAGAGCGCGGCACAAATATACGAATGGCTTGGTGACTACAAGCGATCAAAGAATATTGCCATGACACTTGGCGATGCATCTGCGGTTGCGAGAGCTGATCAAATGTTGGCGGATTGGCGTCAACTCGAAGTGAGTGGGGCTCGGTTGTCCGGATCGACTGGTGACTATCTTGTCGGGCTTGCTCTTTGGCGGCAAGGCCGACAGGCCGAGGCACTTCCGAAGTTGAAGGCCGTCTCTCAATCTGGAGATCTTGACCAATCGGCGCATGCCCGGTTTTTGTTGGCGCAGAGAGCGCTTGAAGCATTTCGTTCAATTCAGATGCGTGATGCATCCGATCAAGGAGCGCTTCTTGGAAAGATTAAGTCGTTTCAGAATCTGTCGCAAGAGTTGAACTCTATTGTGAAGGTCGGAGCCGGGAGATGGACGATTGCTTCGCTCTATCTTTTGGGTCAGGCCAACTTTGAGCTGGGTCGCTTTATTGGCGAATCACCGCTGCCTAAGGGATTGAGTCAGCAAGAAGTAAAAATCTATAAGACAGAACTTGATAAACAGGCGAAGCAGTACCGAGATGCAGCGTCGGCAACATTTGGTCAATGTCTTGAGACAGCGGAACGCTTCGAGGTCTTCACTCGCTATGTTCAGGGCTGCCGTGATCGGGGACGAACGATTGTGAAGGACGAGGCCGATGCCGTTGTAGCATCGACTCAGCAATCGTTTAAACCGCCTTCGGTTGCCCGCACGATTCGATTGAAGCTTTATGACAAACCTCGTGATGTCGGCATTCTGCACCAACTGGCAGAAGCTTACATTGCCGATGGTCAGTACTGGGTTGCGACTGCGATATACAATCGTGTTCTTGAAATCGATGAAAAAAACTCTGCTGCGATTGCCGGTATTGGTCTGTGTCGTTGGTACCTCAATGATCTTGATCGCGCGGCAGAACAGTTCAAACGTGCGATGAAGATCAGTTCGGGTGAGCCCGTGGCTGTTTGGAACTTGGTTGGTCTCTACCATGAGTTCGGATTTAAAGGGAAGATCAAGCAACTGGCGAGTAAGCGGGTGCCGGGAACAAAGCCAAAGCTCTTGCATCCGTCAGCGAAGAAGGCGATCTAGTCTTTTCGTTTGGAACCATTGTCGACGACAAAGTTAATACTCGACCATCCCGCTGACGTCGCTGCCGACATGGCGCGCTTAATATAAAGCAAGGGTGTGTTTTCATCGGCCTGAAGATTGATTCGGCCGTCGAAATCTTTCGGTCGTTTGGCTTTGATTTGAGTCTCGAGCTGCTTCAACGCGTAGATGATTTGGCTCAGGTTCTCGGTGTTATCTTCGAGTTTGACGATAGGGTCTTGAACATCGAGGTAGTACACACCTTTCGAGAAAGAGATGAGCGGCGCCGTCATCAGCTCTTTGGCGTTTCCTGCTGCGGGCAGCACGATTCCAGGCTTTGACATGAAAAATGCGTCGCCGGTGGCGGAGAAGTTCATAAGAAGATAAATGACCAAAATTGAAAACATATCGATCATGGCCGTCAAAGGAAGCTCGGCGGCGACATGGCCTTTGTGGTCGTCAGTGCGGCGTCGTCGCATACCATGTAGGTCATACTTGGGTCGTATGTGATAACCGGGCTTTTCAATTTTGTCGCTGTGAGACACGAAGAAGCCTTTCCTAGTTCAGAGTAATGCCGACCTCAGGGAACTTGCGCTCAATGAAGACGTCCATCAGTTTGACAAGGTGTTTGTAGGGTGCGCGGTTTTCGGTAGCGAGAATGAGATCTTTGCGATCAGGATACTTTCGCTTCCATTCGGTCAGAATGTTGCCGAGAGCGTTGTAGTCAGGTGAGCCTTGTACGTGGGGAAGTGATCGAATGCTGTTGTCTTCTCCGACATCAAGACGGTCGACAAAGAGCGTGACCGTTAACGCGGCTTTCTTTGCCGGCTCCGGAGAAGGAGGGGGAGAGTCATCTTCGAGATTTTGAACTGATTTTGGTGGTGCGCCTGTATTGATTGTTTCCATGCTTTGCCAGGCGGCAGTGATAAGAAGAAAACAAATGAGCGTCGAGAACAGATCGATGAAAGGAACGAGATTCAGTTCATAGTTGGCGGATTTTCCGCCTCCTGGCATCGATGCGCCCACAGTGTTTCCTCGTGACTATCGAGCGAACTTGTCGCGATTAGAGAGAATAAAGTTAAGCGTCGCGACAGCGGCCTCATGTACATCATCGACCAATTCTGTACCGCGAGTTTGTAGCCAACCGTACGATCCGAGCAGCGGGATCGCCACTAGAAGACCGAACGCGGTACAGTTCATCGCTTCAGAAATCTCGGATGCGAGTCGTGGCGCCATTTCATGGGCGGCAACTGTTGCAACCGCAGAGAAAGCTCCAATCATACCAACGGTCGTGCCGAGCAGTCCGACAAGCGTCGCGAGGTTTGCGAGCATGGCGAGTAGCCCGGTTCGCTTTTCGATTTTTGGAATTTCGCGAAGAGCGACGGCATCCATCGCCGTTTGAACCTCGTCGACCGACTTCTTTGATGCGATCGCCATTAAGCCTGAACGCACAATTTTAGTGAGTGGTGTTGGGTGTTGATTGCAGAGAGCGATGCAGCGCTCGAGATTTCCTTGCAGAACGAGCTGATTGAGCTGGTTGAGAAACTCCTCTTTGCGAACCGAGGAGGCTTGTCGCATGTAGCGAACGCGCTCGAAGACAAGTGCTGCGCCCATGAACGAGATAAAGAGAATCGGCCACATAAAGAAGCCGCCGTGGTGAAATGCTGCCAGAAGTTTCCCAATCATGGGATTATTGTACGGGAAAAGACGCTAACTCTCAAAGACGACCAAAGGGCAGGCCAATGGTCGGGGTTGTTGACGCGCCATTTTTTGCAGAGGGGAAAGCCATCTTTTTGAAAACCCCTTTGACGCAGTCGAGGAGTTTTTCACCATTTCGGAGATTGGACTCTTTGACGGCTACCGATGTGACTGCGCCTTGAGCGGAAATCTCCCATTCAAATTCGGCTCGTCCTGCGAGGTTGGCGTCATCCATGAGGCTGCGCTCGTAACACTGCTGAATTTGCCCCTGATGTTTCTGGACAATTTTCATGACTTGCTCGCGAGTCAGACCCTCAGTCTTTGCCGACTCTGAATAGGTTGCTCCGCCAATCACTGATCCCATAACCGTGCGTTTTCCGGTCTTTCCACTGTAGCCGCTGGTGCCGTATCCGGCGCCGCCCTTGGATACATTCAGAGCGAGACCTCCTACGGCTCCATTGGGATCTCCGCCCTCAACGGGAAGCTGATTGATGAGGTTTGATGTCGAAACGTCGCCGCCTCCTGAGCCACCACCGTCAGCACTGCTGACAGAGCGACGAACAACGATGGTGTTGGCTGCATCATTTTTAATGGCCGGCGCTGCGGAGAGAAGCGAAAGGGCTTTGAGTGCTCCTACGCTACTGGCCTGAAACGGTTTTGGAGTCGGGGCGGGCGGTGCGCTTGTCTTAGGTCCAGGTGGTGGTGGATTGGATTTCGCAATCTTATCAGGTTTTTCAATCCGAGGCGGTCGATCGGTTTTTGGTGCTACGCTCTGTTCTTCGCGAGCCATCGGCTTGGGTTGAGGTTTTTTCTCAAGAACGACCTTCTTTTTGGGTGAAGGTGCTGGAGTCGGTTTTGTTGCTACAACAGGCTTAGGCGTTGGTGTCGCCGACGGAGCGGGAACCGGAGTTGGAGGCGGCGTCGCTTTTGCGATCATTGCCGGCGTTGGCGCGGTTTGAATAATACGTGCGATGCGTTCTGGTTGGATGACCGGCTCTTCCACAGGCGGGCGGCTAATGGTGACCGACGCGATGGCGACGACGCCGTGAATGGCACCGGAAAGGACGAGCGGATCGACCAACTCCTCTTCGATCATTGGTAGGAGACCGGTCCGCATTTGTTTCGATTGAGGAACGAAGCGTGCCATGATGCGAATGCCGTCTGATGACTCCCAGCAGGCCGGATTGTTAGGGAGCAGCATCGATTCGGAGCCGGGGCGATCGACAAAGCCGGTGCCCGTCGGACATCGAATTTCTGCGCGATCTTTCCCGACGCGGCCGAGTCGGAGGAAGATTCCGTTGATTTCAATAATCATGTCTTCGCCGGCGCAGAACTCATCGACAGAGAGTACGACTTCGTACCAAGTGACAGTGACCTGAACGGCTTTTATCTTTGCCTTTTCGATCGAGGGGTGCACGTCGGCGAGCAGGGCAACGCCGTCGAGATCGAGCATGGGGCGATGCGTGGGAGTCGATGTCGAAGCTGGGGGAGTGGGCCTACCGGTTGGCTCCACGGTCTTGCTGCGCTCATTGTGGAGTCGCTTGCCTTCTGGTTGGCCTCGATGTTGACGGACATCGGGTCCAACGAGAGTCTCATCGCTTGAAGACACGATACCAGTTACCGACTTGGTAATGTCATCGGGACCGACGGTGGAGGGTACGGCTGCCTTTGCTTGGAAACGAATGGTGACAGGTTTAATTTCGAATTCGCCGCTCGTTTCGAACGTCGCGCTCGCCACCTGCTGTCCATTCACCTTCATTCCATTCATGCTTTTCAGATCGACGAGGGTCCATTTTTTGTTCTCGAACCGAAGTTCGCAGTGAAAGCGTGAGACGCTGTCGAATGGAAGGACGATATCATTTTCAAGTACACGTCCGATCCTAATGGGCGAATGCTGAAATGTTTGATTCATGAGTGGACGACCGTCGCGAACGATCGTAATTTCGACGGGACTATCGAGAAATGTGGCGTCCTGAGTCTGTTTCATGGTGACGGAACCTCATCCGAAGCATTGGCGGGCTCCTCCGCCGGCATTCGGAGCTCTTGCTCCTCGATGATCTCTGGGCGAAAATTTTTTCGATAGTGAATGCGGTCTTGCATTCGAGTTGCCTCGCGGGAGGTCATTCGCATGCGATTGTCATTGAGGAGTTCGCCTTTGACAGAGAGGTCTTCAAGATCGACTCGATTTTGCGCATTTGCCAGAGGTGCTAAAGGCATGACGAAGCCCATAGTGAGTGCCGCAGCAGCAACACAGTATGCAGAGGCAATCACGAATTCTTTGAGTCTCATTTTGAGACAATAGAAAATCAGCCGAGCCATCGCATTTTTCCCATACTCTCCTCCTGTTACATCGGATGAGAGCCGATAGTTCATGAGATAGAGAGTGGGGGCCCGGCCTAAAGACCGTCTATTTTCTATACGAGTGTAAAGCGCGTTTCGGCCATCAGGCGTATAGATGAGAGCCAGCTGGCGTGAGTATTGATTGGAAGAGGTCTGGTAACAACGTGTTGAAAGGGATACTTTTGGGGCGAGTCAGGAACGGATTGGCAAAGCTTGGGTTAGAAAAATGGCTTTCGCGTCGCCCCGCGCGTTTGGCATTGAGTTTTTCAATCGCAGGACTCTTCATTCTTGTTGGCTATCAGAACTGTGACAATACGCGGTTGGCACTGGTCAAACAGGCCTCGATTGAGAATATAAAAACAAATGGAGAAATTTGTGCTGGAACGCCATCGACATATGAGAACTACACGAAGGTAATGTTCGTCGTCGACAAATCGGGATCAAATTCAACGACCGATACGAACAAGTATCGCGTTAATACGATCAGCAGTTTTTATCAAAAACATCAGGAAAATGCCTTCGTACAGTGGGGTCTGGTTGTCTTTAACGGTAATACATCCGAGGCCTACATCAATAGTGGAAGTCCGCAGCAACCGACGTTCTCGGCCGATGTCGGGACTGTCACTACTGCGATCACCAAAATTGGAACGGCCGCAGATGCTGGAGCGACACCGTACAAATCGGCGCTTGCTATGGCACGTTCAGGCATCAATTACGATCTCACGATGAACCCTGGGCAGGCATCGACCTATGTTGTCGTTTTCCTTTCTGATGGTCAGCCGACAGACTATGGTGCACCGGCTGACGAAACTGCGATTATGTCCGATGTTGATAGCTTGGTTAAGATGGGCCGCGTGACGCTTTCGACGGTTTATTATGGGCCGGCGGATGCAGTCGCTTCAGGCCGTTTATCAAAAATGGCGCAAGCGGGAGCCGGAAGATTTCTCGATACCAACATTGATGGTCGAATCCCGATCGACCACCTGATTGGATTTGCGACCTCTGAACCGTGGATGATAAAAAATTTCTATGTGACCAACCTCAACGCCAACCCTTGTGACGATGGATCGATCGATGCGGACTCTGACGCCGACGGCCTCTGTGATAAAGATGAATTGCGTTACAATTCAGAATACAAAGAAGATCCAACGAAGTCGCAGCGCATGGCGGGCATGCAGTTTGACCCGTACAATCGCAATAGTTTTTCGGCGACATTGAGCGATGCATTTTACTATAAGTACATTGTCTATGGCGAAGCGTTGCCGCTGGGCTGTACCGACACCGCCGATAGTGACTCTGACCTGCTCAACAATTGTGAAGAGCAGTTCCTAAAATCAACAACTCCGACCGGCGCGACTCAGAAGTGGACAGAAGCGATGGGACAGGATGCTGACCCGTTCAATTTTGACTCCGACGGCGATGGGTTTACAGATTTCTTTGAATTTATGATGACACGCAATAAGTCATCGGCTGTTGATTTCAACAATCTGGCGCAGCAGTACCTTGGTATTCGCCTCGATACAATCTTGATCGAGCATCGCAATTGGCGAAATCCAACAAATGCAATTCCCTATGATGGAAAGCTGCGTTTTGCGAGGGTGAATGCGGAAGGGCAGAACTGTTATAGCTATCAGCAAACGATCTTGCCACTTTATCGATCTGAGGCAGTGTCGACTGCAAAATCGAGTGGCAATTCGAACCTAGCGCACGCGGCCAATGAGAACGTGATTTTGTTTTCATTTATTCAGTCGCCAGAGAAAGATCCGAATGGACCGGGGGAGCTGCGTTTTCACTTTCAAAAAGTGTCGGCGTCGGTCAATCAGGTTAATCTCAATCTGCGTGTTGATCAGTACCAATCTTACAAAGTGTCGGCTGATGCCCGGGTTGAGCCGTAAAGTTTTTTAGGGCTCATTTTTTCTCGATGCTGAAAGCGACTTTCTTAATTCCAGCTGACTTTATCACATCAATGATGGCGGTCAGCGATTCAAGCGTGACGGCCTTGTCAGCTTGTAGAATCGCTGCGGTCTCAGGTTTTTCCCCCGCGGTCTTGGTCGCAATCAGAGCCAGTTGCTCGGTTGTCGAAGCCTGGCCGTTCACCATCAGCTGACCGTTGGCGCTGAGTGCAACATTGAGTGGGGCGGCAGGGGCCTCGTCGCCGGACGATGACTTTGGAAGATTGATGTCGATGACCGGCTTTAGCACCAAAGGCGCCGTGACCATAAAAATAATCAAAACAACGAGAATGACATCGACCAGCGGGACAACATTGATTGCTGCTATTGGCTCGTCGTCATTCTGGTTTGCTGCGCCGGCCATTTAGGCTTGTCCTTTTTTGCTTTTCATTGATTCTGCATATGCAATGCAAAGTTCGCGAACAGAGTCGATACTCTGCATGGCCATTTTCACTTGTTTTTGAAAGGCGTTGTAGGCAATGACGGCCGGGATGGCGACCAGAAGGCCAATCGCGGTTGCAACAAGCGCTTCTGCAATTCCGGCCATGACCGCTTCGTTCCCTGATGACGCATTCGCGGAGAGGTCCTTGAAGGCCTTCATAATTCCAAGCACGGTTCCCAAGAGACCGATGAAGGGCGCGTTTGAGCCGACTGTTGCAAGAAAATTGAGGGATCGTTCGAGCTGGGGGCGTTCAAGTAAAGCGTAGGATTGAAAAATCTCGCCAAGACCGTGTGTGCCGCATTCTTTCGCGTGGCGAAGGCCGTACGCAAGCGCTCGGCCTTCGAGAGATTCTTTGTCGCGCGCCATATCTTCGAGGTCTGCGAGATTGTAACTCTGCAGTGCCTCTTTCATGCGTGCTCGGTTTCGATTCGACTTCAACATCACTGAACGCAAAGTCATCCAGCGTTCAAGAATAAGTCCGATACTGATGACGCTAAGTGCGATCAGCAACCAGAGGATAATTTCAGCGCCACCCTGAGCAATGTGAAACAGACGTTCTGTAAGCATAGGATAAATTATTTCTAGGGGCTGCGACGGCGGTCAAGGTAACATTGAGCCATGACGGCTTGGAGAGCAAAATTCTGGTGTAAAGCACTGCCGCTTCTCCTGGGCGTAACCGGTGGGTTCCTTTCGTCTGGGTGCACCAAGGTCGACAATCGGAGTTCAGTCTTGGTGATTGTCATTGATCGACTAGGTGTTGACTCAGTGACCTGTTCGAGCGAAGCGCCCGGTTTTCTTAAGCTTTGCGATGAAAGTCTTCGTTTTACGCATAGCTACACGACGTCGACGCTGTCGGCGCCGGCGATGGGGTCGATTTTAACGGGACAATATCCCTATGAGACCGGACTTCACCACAATGGCGGAGGCGAGCTTGGCGTCATGTCGTCAAGTGTTGAGTCTGTTGCTGAAATCGCACTGCGCGAGGGGTTTCGAACTGCTTTTTTTGCTGGATCGGCGCCACTTCTGCGGCGCACGGGCCTCCATCAGGGGTTCGAAATGTTCGATGACTCAATTACGACCGACAATGTGCGACTTCATCGGCCGGCGCATGAAGTTGTTGATCTCTTTCTGCAGTGGCAGGCCCAGATCCAAAAATCGAACGCTTCAGCTCCATTCTTTGCGGTTCTTCATTTCGGAGATCTTCAGTTTCCGTGGGCTCCGACGTTGGATGAGTCAGGTCGGCCTCGAGAGAACACGGTTAAGGCACAGATCGATGAGATCGATTCGGCTCTGACGAAACTCTGGTCGGTC
>JAEUWE010000007.1 GCA_016791465.1 Pseudobdellovibrionaceae bacterium | reverse complement strand
GGACAAGCGTTGAGTCCGCTGACCTTTGCAGATACTCGCATCGTCGAGTCGTCGACCTTTGCTGTGGTCGAGAGTGCGCCGACAGAAAGCGCGTCGGTCTGCCCGTCGCAGCTGATATCAACCGCGGGGAAGTCGGGAGTGAATTCGTCGTTTTTCAACGTGTAGGTTCCGTTACCTGCAACGTGACAGGTGGTGCCGTCGTAGCTCGCGTCGAAGGCCACGTGCACGGTGTCCGCGTTGACTGTCATTACCGCGTTTGAGACGGCCGGTAGCTGCGACAGATCGGGCGCCGCGCCCGATGAGCATTCCATGCCGGTCAAATTCCAAATGCCAAGAATAGAGGCCAGTAGAAGTGTCGTCATGTGGACTATTGTGACGTGAGTTGCGCACGAAGTGCAAAAGAGATCGTCGTGGGTCGCGGTGCCCCCGTTGCGTTGCGGCGGATCGTGGTCGCGGCTGTGCTTCGAGTCTTCTCGACGTGCAACGAGCGCAGTAGGGAAGATCTTGCTAGAGATCAAGCGGCCGTGGTACCGGTTCCTGAGATTTATCGAGATTATATAACAAAGGAATCCCAATGGTTTTGAGTATCGTGCGAGCGGTTGTTCTGATGTTGTGTTTCACCGGAAGTGCCGCTTTGGCGGATGATTTCTCATCGGATGGTCAGTCTGCAGCATCTTCCACATGTGACGTTGTCTGTGACTGCTACCTGAGCGGGGCAGAGGGTTATCCGATAGATCAAATCAAAGTGACGGCATCGGCTTATTGCCCTGCGGACTCTTCAAAGCTTTCGAGTTTATATAAATTCCTCGTTGAGAAAAACTATGAGGAATGTTCTCGCTCGTGGCCGCGGTCGGCGGGTTCGCGTCGCTTTGGTGTTTGTACGAAGAACTTCTAGAGCTGCGGTCGTACCTGAAATTGTAAGTTTACTGAAGAGCCGCACTCGAAAGAGTGCGGCTTTTGTTTTGGGAGAGATCAGGCTTCAGTGCGTGTCAGTCGGTCGCTCGGGCCAGAGTGCACGCCAATCGGGGCGCGGGGCAGGTGCCTCACCCTGTAGGCTCGCGAGTACGGTTCTTGAGACTTCGACTTTTTCAAGCGCTGTTTCGGAAAGAACTTTGCCGCAGGCCTCGATGATCGAGTCTGGATCCAAGTGATGGTACTGATAGATATCGTGTGGTCGACCGCACTTTGAGTGCTTGCGCACGGCGAGGGCCTCTTGTCGAACGCCGAGTACTGAGCCGATGTTGTCGAGCAGGCCCGGCTCACCGTCATGAACGGAAACGCAGGGAACCCGACGACCAGCGACGAGTACAAGCTCGGGGCCATGGCCGTTGCTGAAGTCGCTTGTGACCAGGTGCAAGTTGGCATTGAGACCGAGACGCTCTTTGAGCAGTGAATAATCGTTCTCATGTGCCTGAACGCCGAGCGCGAGATCGCTCGAAGTGATCACAATGACGTTTGCGTAGATACCGCGGCGAAGAAGCGCATCGCTCGCTTTGAGTGCCTCTGTTGCAAGTGCACCCATTGCGAAAATATTCACCACGTTGTCGCCCGGCTCGTAGCCAGCGTATCCGCGGTAATCCACGAGATAGTAGGCTCCAGCGAGGACGTCCTGATGGATCGCTTCGAACATTTCATCTTCACTGACGGTGTCGACTTGGGCCTCGTCAACCGCGCCGGGCATCTCAAAGCCTGTCGCATGCAGCAGCGCTGATGCGTCTTTCTTGAAGCGCCGCTGGCGCCGCAGATACTGTGCAAACATCTTTTGCTCTACGCCACGAGTGACACCGCGGATAACAACACCGGTGCGGCCGATATTGTCGCCGGTCATATGGCGACGAATGGAATCCGAGAGAATCCACTCGAGCTCTTGGCAGAAGAACGGTTCCCAAGTGATCTGGTTCGGGATCTGGAAGTCGGACTTCCAACCGTGCTGTGCGCCTTCGGGCGAGAGCGTCACGCCAGAAGGTGTTCCAACCAGGATGAAGCTCGATTTCCAGTACACATTATAGAAGTACTGATCGTGCGCGCGCTTGATGAAGAAGTCGTAGACGGTCATGAGCGGCAAAATCGGAATACCGAGGTATTCGCGAATCTTTCCATATGAGCCGACACACGACATGACGTTGCCTTCGGCAATTTCAAAACGGATGAATCGATCCGAATTGTCTTCTCCGGGAACAAGATCAGGAAGTTTTTTGTCCTTAACGCCAAGCTCGGTTTCGATATCGGTTACAACCGGAGCGCCAAAGATTTTTCCGTCCATGGCGGGATTCAAGTTGGTCGAAGTGCCGACGTCAGGCGCCATCGTGACCATGAGTTCCGCCGGAATCTTCCAAGCCCGCTCGTCGGTGGGCAATGGTTTTCCGCCATCTTTTCCTTCGAGCGGTGTATTGGCGATTCGCGTGAGTTTCGCTGTGCACTGACCGAGCATCCACTGTGTGTGCGGATATTGCGCCATTTTCAGCGAGATACCCATCGACATTGGGATCTCGCCGTTTTCTTGCATGCGCTTTTGGAACTGCGACCAGTTCCTTTCCTTAAGCGCGTGTTGAGCTTTGATATCGGCGTAGAGCGAGTCACCGCGATTGGCGAGATAAGCTCCTTCGGCCGTATCGGCTGAGAATCCTTCGAAATAACGGCCCTCAGCGAGTTGTCCATTTTTATCAAACGACAGCTCCTGTGCCCGGCGCAGCTCATCGATCTCTTCTTGCGTGGGAAGGGCCGAATGGTTGCCGGGTGAGGCGGCGTTGCGAAGACCCCAACCTTTTAAGGTGTGTGCGATGATCATCGTCGGTTTGCGCTTGTTTTCTTTCGATTTGAGCATCGCCTGGGCGAGCGCAATGATGTCGTGTCCGCCGAAGTCTCGGAACGCCCAGTACAACTCGGTATCGCTGACTGAGTCCAAGAAGGACTTCAGTTTCGGGTGTGACTTGAGCAGACCTTTGCGAAGGGCTGCGTAGTCCTGAACGAGAAGCAGCGATTGCAGCTCATAGTCCTGTAGCTGATTTTCGAGAAGATCTTGGAAGACCTCGCCGCCAGGGCGCTTGAACAGCTCCAGGCGTTTGTGACCGTGGCGAACCTGAATCACTTCCCAGCCGTTGGCGACCATCGTGCGTTCGATGCGCTTGTCGTCGGTCCCGTTCATGATCTCTTTATTGGTGATGCGATGACCGTCGAGTGACTGACGATTGTAGTCGATGATCCAAGTGAGATTGCCCAGCTCGCGTTCAGCAAAGTCAGGAATGGCTTCGTAAACTGAACCTTCGCGGAACTCGGAGTCGCCAAGGATCGACCAGAAGTGCGCCTCTGGCACGTCATAGCCGTGATCTTTCGCAAAGCGGTACGCATGAGCGAGATATCCGGCGTTCACTGGCGGAATGCCAACAGTCCCGGTCGGCAAGAAGCCGTGGTGATCGGAATCATAGGCTGAGTGATAGGATTGGAATACGGGCTCGCCATTTTCAGCGAACTTGCGAAGTCCTTCCATCGCCTGATCCATCTCGTCCTGCGAAAGGCGATCGAGATTTTGACCCAAGAACTCAACTGGATGCCCGTGATGGCCGCCATTTTTAAGCATGAGTTTCATCAGGTAGTTGTACGAGTGATCGACCGGCGCCGCGTGTGGTTTGTTGGCGATGTAATCGAAGCCCGACTTTACGATCAGATGGAGGGCGCCGGTAATATGCAGAGCGCTGGCGCAGGCGGCAGGGTGTCCCCCTGTCTTGGGATCTCCCTTTTCCTTTTCGGCTCGTTTATTGGCGAGCCAAATCATCTGAGTTGTTAAGTAATGTGCTCGGCCGCAAATGCGGTCCAGAACCTCTTTTGGCGCGCGGATCGGAGACTTTGAAAGATCTTTGTCTTTCTTGGTCGCGGATTCGCGGGCAGAAGGTTTCGAAGACACGGCTTCCTCCCCGCTAAGTTGTTAGTTCTCAAAAGCTTAAAGCCAAATGGATGGCTTAAGCTATTGGAGCAAAAGGTCTACCAGGACCTCGTACACACTTCAACTTATCGGCAAATGCTGCGGTTAGATAAGCCGAACTGGCGGCGTTGGAAGCAATGTATCAACCTGGGGCGCGAACGGGCCCTCGTTGTATTGGTCCGATCAGTTAGCCGAGGCGCGCTGACGAAAGACAGAGACCTCGGCCCAACTGGCCGTCAGCCCGCTGAGAAGTCGCCGTGCGG
>JAEUWE010000506.1 GCA_016791465.1 Pseudobdellovibrionaceae bacterium | reverse complement strand
CGACAAGAATCGGGCCCTTGGTCATACGCTGACAGCCTCAGCCATCGGACGAGCCGTCACGTCCGCAACAGCCTGCCGCAAATAGCGAATCACGTCAGCGGCTGAATAGTGATCGCGTCCGGCGAGAACACGCGAAAGGAAATTGAGATCATCGCCAGCCGTCAGAAGCGGCAGTTCTTCGCCCCAAGCTTGCACTTGTCCCATTCCGATATCGGCCATCAGCGCGTTGCAAAGACATTTCTTTCCGACAGTGTCAGCGGCCAGGCCACCCTTCTTCTCAAAATCCACGACCGGTTCCGCCGAACAGCGATAGCCCACTTCGCCCGGTGCCTTTTGATAGAGGTGGCGGAGATATCCGAGATCGCAGATGCGCTTTCTCTGCTGATAAACTTCAGGCTCCGAAACGCTTCCAGACAGACGAACCGCTTTAAACGGAAATCCCGTCGGCGACGACACTGGATCTGTAAACACCCAGCCGTCCTTTGGATTTTCGCCACGAGCAATGCGACCAACAACTTCTAATTTTAATCGCGAATCAAGACCCGACTCTTCTGCAAAAGCAAACAGTGTCCCCACCTGAATGCCGGCCGCTCCAGCTGCAACAGCGGCAGCCAGCTTCTCCGGTGTTGCCGCGTGTCCTGCAATCCAAAACGGAAGCTCAAGTGCTTTCATTTCAGCAAGATCAACTTCGTCGCGTGGCCCATAGACCGGCTCACCCGCTTCGTTCAACCGCATCGGTCCGCGCGGAGGTGCATTGTGCCCACCTGCCAAAGGACCTTCGACAATAAAGCCATTCACTTCGCCCGTGGATTTTTTCTTCAAACTCTGCGCAAGAACGCTCGATGAAACGATCGGATAAAAGTGCGGACGTTTGAGCCCCTCGGGTAGACAGCCTGCCATCACGGTCGAAGGATCAAAACTCATCACCGCATCTTCTGTCGCTCCAACAACGGGAACCTTCAACGTCGCGGTTTTATTCTGGCTCAGAAGATCGAGCACACCTGGAATTTCGCGTGGAATTCCAGCCCCCATAAGAACCGCGTCTACTCCCGCCAGCACCGCTCCGTAAAGACACGCAAGATTGGGAAGATGAACCTTCTCAAGCAGATTGAAACCAACGAGCCCGTCGTGCCCCTCTTTGGCCAAGTAGACTTCGACAAAACTTGCCGCCACCGTGAGCTGACTCAAGGCCAGCGGTGGTGTCAGACTAAACAGTGACGAACGCTTATAGGCCACACCCTTCGCACGGCCGCCCTCGATAAAATAAGTTTCAAGAATTTTCGCAGCGATCTCCTGCGATGGAAAGGCCGCCAATGCCCGACGCATGTGCCCGCCCACATCACCATCCTGAAGTCGACGAACCAGGACCGAATTGATTGCCGTACCGGAAACGACACCCATTTCGCCCATGAGCGAAACGGTCCTTGCCAGCTTCCAATCCGAAACCGCGATGCCCATTCCGCCTTGAATTATCTGAGGATATCTTACACCCATTGTACGCCCATAGAACCACCGCCCAAGGGCGCCATTGTGTTTTGACTCAAAGCAATAAACAACTGTCAACGGCTCGCGGCAGAGATAATCCCCACCGCGAAATCAACCTCATTCCCTATGAGCGAAGCGACATCAAATTTCCCGATTCGTAGCGCGCAAGACCGCGATTAAAAACCGCCACCGCCAAGCCACTGAAACCTATAGCGGCGACGATCAAAAGAGCGAGGTCGCGAAACTCAAAACTGCGAACCAAGTCGACTGGAATTTCAGCAATAAATCCCGCCGGGATGAGCGTGAACAGCAAAACCCTCGTCCACCCATCGAAAATTCGCGTCGGATAAGTTGAAAAATGGATCAACGCATTGCCAATTCCTGAGGCAATTCCTTCGCTCGAACCCAAGAAAAACGCCAAGCTCCCAGCCATGACAAAAAACGCGAGGTAAACAACCGCGCCGAGTGTTCCACCAAGCAAAAACAGGCCCCATTTTGCCCACGTCATCGGCACAAAGATCGCGAGCAGAATCGGACCAAAAAAGAGATCGCCAAGATTCGACGGCCGCACCTGACCGAGCAAGATCTGCAGCAGCACGTTCTTCGGCAATGCCAGATAGTAGTCGAGTTGCCCCTGCGTGATCAGTTCCGAAAGCCTCAACGCCTGCGCGAAGAGACCAAAGGCTATTCCAAAAGAGAAGGTGATAATTGCCCAGAGCACGAGCAGATCGTCACGCGTCCACCCATTCAGAACAGGGAAGCGCTCAAAGTAAAGCACCCAGAAGCTCACCCAGAGCGAGTCATTGATCATCATTCCAAAAACTTGCGTCAGAAAACTCGTCCGGTACTCAAATGCCGAAAGCAAATTCGTTCGGAGTGCTGCCAAAATGTATCTCATCACTTAGCCTCCATTCACATCAAGCCGTCGAACGCCCGACCGATACAGCATCTGCGCCACGAGCCAAAGAGCAGCGACCAACAATAGCTGTTTCCAGGTCAGTTCAAGCCACTTTGAAAACTCAAACGACACCGCAAGCTCGGCTGGCCGGTAGATCATCAGCGGAAAAGGCAACCACACAACCACCTGCTGCAGCCACTCCGGGAAAAGAGTGATCGGCATCAAAAAACCGCCAAGAAGCCACTTGAGTCGGTCAAAGATAAAATAGAACCCGGTGATGTCCTCGGTCCAGAACGCGAGAAGACCAATCAAAGCACCAAAAAAGAAGTTCGCCGTTGCTGTAAGCACAAAGGTCAGCAAAAGCGGCAGAACAGAAAGAACTGAGAATTCGATCGGCCCCACCATCAGAAATGCGACGACACCTCCGACAAGAACCAAAATCAATGCTTTCAGTACGCCCTCGCCAATGAACACACTCCAGTGGTATCCAAGAAAACTGAGCGGTTTATTGAGCCGAATTGCAACATCACCGTCTTTGATCTCGCGTTCAATCGAACGATGGATGGGGATCATCGACATGATGATGGTTTCCGTCGCCACCAAGTACCAGATCATCTGCCTTAGCGTAAACCCAGCAATAGCCCCCGTGCCCCCGCTCGCGGCGTAGGTCACCGTCCATAGACGAACGAAGACAAAGAGCACAACACCAAGAAACAGCGTTGATCCCACCATATCCCAAAGATAGCGCCACCGCGACCGGAGCGTAATCCGCGCGACCTCAAAAAGCTTTATGGCTTCGGTCATCTGCTTCCTCCGCGGTAAATCGTCGCGATGATTTCTTCAAGAGGCGGCGAGACAATCGCGATGTCTTCGACCTCATAACGACGCAAAAGCTCTCCCACCACACGATCAATCCCGGTGGTCTTGGTGTCGACACTGAGCTTCAAGCCATAACCTTTGGCCTTCAGCACCTCGACACCCGTCATCGGTTCAAAACTCTCGATTGATGCCGTGAGCTTCAAATCGATTTCTTTTTTCGTCAGTGCATCTCTGCGAAGCGCATTGGTGCTGCCATCAAAGACGATCTGTCCCTGATTCACAATCACTGTGCGCCGACAAAGCTGCTCGATATCTCCTGCATCGTGCGAAGTTAAAAACACCGTGACACCCGCTTCGCGGTTCGCGTTTCGGATCAAGTCGCGAATGCTGGCTTTCGCTACGGGATCAAGACCAATCGTCGGCTCGTCGAGAAACAAAACCTCTGGCTCATGAAGCAGACTCGCCGCTATCTCACAGCGCATGCGCTGCCCCAGCGAAAGCTTTCTCACTGGAACATCGGCGTAGTCACCGATCTCAAAGAGCTCAATCAATTGATTTCGTCGTGTGCGATAGCGTGCGCGATCAAGCTCATAAACGCGCGAGAGCAGTTCAAACGTGTCGGTCGCCGGAAGATGCAGCCAGAGTTGCGACTTCTGTCCAAAGACTGAGCCGATGCGAAAAGCAAGCTTCTCGCGGTCCTTCCAAGGCGTAAGCCCCAGCACTGACGCTTCGCCAGCAGTTGGATGCAGAATTCCGGTTAAGATTTTAATCGTCGTCGATTTGCCGGCACCATTCGGCCCGATGAAGGCCAAAGACTCGCCGCGGACCACATCAAGATCAATTCCTTTCAGCGCAACAAAGTTCTCCACGATGCCAGAGAACGGACTCATTCTCTTGAAAAACGAACCCGTCTTCTTGACGCGAGAGAACTCTTTTGTCAGGCCTCGAACTGATATGGCAAGCGGAGCATTGGCAGCAGCGGTCATATTCACCTCTCTGATTTCAGACTAGCTATTGCTGATATCGAAATTCAAATCGCCATTTTTTAGGTCCAACCCAAGCGAGACTCTAGTTCCATTTTGGATCTAGACGACCACCCCGAAGCCGCACATGATAGACTCATGAAAGAAAAAAGTGGCCCTCTTATCAACGCTCGCGTTCACGACCTTGCCGGCATGACTATTCGCCGCGTTCTTCCCTTCGCCGGCGGCGAAACGATTCTCCGCAATATTGGCCCCTTCGTTTTTCTTGATCACATGGGACCAATTTCAACCAAGACCCCGCTTTTTGTTCCAGAACATCCCCATATCGGTCTTGCCACCGCCACCTACCTCTTTGAAGGCGAAATTCTACATCGCGATTCACTGGACTCGGAACAAGTGATTCGTCCGGGTGAACTGAATCTCATGACGGCGGGACGCTGGATCACACACCTCGAACAAGGCCTAAGCCAAAGACTTCATGGCCTGCAGTTCTGGCTGGCTCTACCGAAAGTGCACGAGCAATGCGATCCGAGTTTTCAACACGTCGGTCGAAATGGGCTGCCACAGTGGGAAACGTCGTCAGCAAAATGGCAGCTCTTGATGGGAAGTCACGACGGACAAAAATCACAAGCCGTTTTTCCAGCGCGCGCATTGTTCCTGACTGGCGTTACAAACGAGCGTCACGACAACCTTTCGCTCTCGATCAGCGAGGACGAGGCCGCGCTCTACATGGCCTCAGGATCCGTCATCATCGATGGCCGCGAACTGCACGCCGGGCAATTGCTTCGCGTGCAGACGCGTACGGCCCTGAGCATCTCTTTCACCGGGCGGTCACAGTTTGCGATCTTCGGTGGCGACGCGCTCGACGGGCCACGGTTGATGCGATGGAACTATGTGGCGACGACAAAAGAACTGATCGCCGAAGCCGAAGAGCGATGGTCTCGGGAATCCTGAGGGCATCGCCACCGTACCGCTTCCGGCGCCGGAAGCTAACGTGCATAAAATCTTCTCGACCCGCTAGAAATCAACAATGAACTGCCCATGCCCACCTTCAAAAAAACCGCCCTCTGCTCGATCGGCGTCGGCGGTCAATGCCATAACAAGCTCGCCGCTCTCTGCAAAGCGATGCCGATAGCGAAGATTGATACGGCTCTCCTCGGCCTCAGCACGGAGTGAATCAGAAGCCAATGTCATATCTCCGTAGGCTCGGAAGAATGTCGTCTCCCATCCGATCTCGATCCCCGAGTTAAACCGAAGCCACAGAAACGGCGACAAGTTCTGATGAGTCAATCGTCTTGAGTTTTCATCGTGCCAGTGGCGCGAAACCCAGAGTATTCCGCTCTCCACAATAACAGGGCCTTCGGAGTCGATCGAGCGCACTTCGACCTCATAACGATCGCGAATCATCGAACGCAGGCGATCCGTATTTAAATCTCGAACCGAAGTTTCCTTTCGATCAACAAACCAACGAAGCGACATGTTGGCTGTCGTTCTTGCCTGACCAATCGCCGTTTGCTCATAAAGAAATTGCTGCTTGAGCAGAGGACTTCGCCAACTCACCGGAGCCTCGCGACGAATATAGAATTCGCTTCCCTGGGCACCATTCTGCATACGGCTGATAAATCCATAAACTAAAGCTTCAGATCCTTTGTCAAAAAAATCTCCGTCATCATTGCGGTCAGAGCGAGTGAAATCAGCCAGTGTCGCGAAGAAACGAGTTTCGCGAGCTCCGCGAACCGTCAGTGCCAGTCCGACATCGTCCTCACGTTTCATACGCGACAGCGAGCCATAGGCTGAAACACTGAAGGGCGCAGTTCCCCACTCAAGCTCGAGCATCGACGCATTGAACGCCTCCTCATAGTTCTGCTCTTCCACCCGCGTGAACAAAACGCGAGTCCCTGGCGAAAGCCGTTTTCGCAATTCGCCAAGGAGATGGTAGTCAAACTGAGTCGCCGAAAGACTTCCCGCCGAAACATAGAGACGCCCCACTCCACCGCGCGGCTGCCCCGGCATCCACGGCGACGTCGAGTACGTCAGCAGATCAGATTGATACTCGCTGTCGATAAGCCTGGGATTCATCAGCTCGAATCCACGCTCTGATAACAAGCTGCGATACTCCGGCTTGAGCTCAAAAGCACTGGACCAGACTCCTGTAAAAACTGTGAGCAAAAACACATGAATGCGCGCAAAGTTTCGCCAAAAGTCAGCATGTTGCATATGAGCCATCCAACAACTCCATCGATGCGCCATCTTGAGACATGAAACGACATTGGTCCAGTCCAGGCATGGAGCACTAATATGACCGATGACTTAAACCTAAGTCCAGTTCGAACGATAAGTCATCACGGGGGCGCGAGATGGCATCGAAGCTAAAACGACATCGTCTATTGTTGCGAGACAAGGTGTTGAAACACCTCCCGGAAAGCCTAAAAGGCCCTCTCTACAGAAAAATGATCAAGATCGATCTTGATCCGCTCCCTGGCCTGGAATTACGCGTTGCCCGCACCGAGCACGAGCTCTCCTCCGCCTTTCGACTTCTTCACGATAACTACGTCCGCAGCGGGTTCATGAATCCACATCCGTCCGGCATGCGCATCACCAAGTATCATGCACTCTCCAGCACGACGACCCTCATCGCTTGCATAGGAGATCAGGTTGTCGGAACGGTTTCGATCGTTCGCAACGGTGCGTTCGGCGTTCCGCTCGACGCAGTTTTTGATGTGAGTCCATTTCTAAAAAAAGGCGTTCGCATCGCCGAAGTTTCAAGCCTTGCGGTTCATCCAGAACATTCTGGAAAACGTGGCCAGATCCTTTTCCCACTTCTCAACTTCCTGTATCACTACTGTGAGTACTATTTTGGTGTCGACTACTTGGTGATCGCTGTGAATCCCACATGGTGGGACTTTTATCGACACGTCCTTCTCTTTGAAAAACTCGAGGACCGCATTGTCACAGAGTACTCATTCGTGAACGGGGCTCCCGCGGTCGGCGGAATTTTAAATCTCAAGACTGCGCGCGAACGGTACTCCGCGATGTACAACCACCGAGCGGCCAATCAGAACCTCTTTGAATATCTCGGTAATAAGACGATTGCAGGTGTCGAATACCCAACTCGCGGCTACGGCAAGGTCTCTGATCCTGTCATGACTCCCGATTTGCTCCGACACTTCTTTGTCGAGCAGTCCGATGCACTTTCAAAACTGAGCGAACACGAGAAAGTTGAACTCTGGAATCTCTACTCTCATCGAGATTTCAGAAAGCACCTGCCACGGCCGCTCACACCGGTTGCGAAACTCGATGGGCGCGGCAAAAATCTTCGCCACGACATCGACGGCGAAGTCCGCGTTCATACCAATCAAGTTTCAATCACGGGCCGCATTAAGAACGCCAGCCACTGCGGCATGCTGCTCATCGCCAATCGTGGCCTGCGCCAGGGAGAAAGCATCGAGCTCGAAATCCCGATTTCTGAAAGCGAAATCATTCGCGTCACAGCAAACGTTGTTTGGTCGGATGTGCAAGGGGCCAGTGGACTGCGAATCGCCGAGAATCATAACCGCTGGGGCGATCTGATTCGGTCACTAGAGAATGAGCTTCTCCACGAACGAAAACCTGCCGCGTAGTCGTCACATTCTACTTTGCCTTCTTACCACTCTCCGCAATAGCCCACGGATAGAGCTGAACCTGAAGCTCATAGACTTTTGAAGCCGCACCAGCATCAAAGAACTCGCGCATCTGCAGCATAAATTCATCGATCTTCTGTTTGGCTTCCGGCAGCCGCCTGGGATCAACGCAAACCGTGAGAGATGAGAACTCCAAATTGTCCATGAGGCCTTGCTCGCTCCCCATACTGACCACTGGAGCATCGACCATCGGCACGAGACGACCATTTTGTGCTGCGACCAGTCTTTCCGCTCGCAGCTGTCGAAGCGAACTTTCGACCTCAGACTTCTTTAGTCCCAGACTTTGCGCAATCCACTCCGCGCCGCCCGTCGCGTCGTCAGAGTGAAGCATCGCGAGAACGGCAAGCGCAACTGGGTTTCGCAAAATGGCATCGGCGATGACGGTCTTCTTTGGTTTCTCTTTAAGACGATCCTGAAGCTGACTCACTATTTTGGGGTCATCAGAAAAGCGTTCGACGAGCCGAAGCGCCGATTCAAGCGACATCGCGCGCTTACCATTAAGAACTTCACTCAGGTGCGCACTGTTGAACTCAAGATCGCGGGCGAAGGCTCGAAGTGAATACCGCGAATTCCGAGCTCGACGACGCTCCAGCTCCGCTTTGATTATTCGTCGCAGAACAGATTGCTTTAAACCCGATCGTCGCGACGTAGACTCTTTCCCCGATGCAGCCTCAGGCGAGTTTGCCATTGAAAGACCTCATACGTTCTTTTTCAATGCATCGACGATATTCATCTGCGAGGCCCGCCGTGCAGCAATCATCGTTGCTAAGAATGCCGCAAAGACGGTCAGTATAAATGCCAGTATATAGGCCGAGGGTAACTGCAGCACGCGAACGGGAATCGGCTGAGTTGCGCCAGGCAGAACGATCGGAACTTTGACAGCCGTTAAGACGACAGAAATTGCATATCCCAGAATCGCGCCGATCACACCGCCGATGCCGCCGAGCAAGAGGCCTTCAAAAGCAAACAGGCGAAGGATCGCCGGTTTCGTATCGCCCAACGCACGCATCGTACCAATCTCGCCAGTCCGCTCAGAAACAGACATCCCGACTGTGCTGGTGATTGAAAGCAAAATCAGAGCGAGGATAATTCCGGCCACAACCGCATTCTGAGTCTCAAAGTACCGCTCCGTTTGATTGTAAAGCCGCGATAGTTCTCTCCAGCCGCGAGCCTGCGTGCCTTCAGGCAAAATCGCCTTCACTTTAGGCAACATCTCACCCACCATGTCGTGATCTTTCAGTTTAATCACGACACGTTCGGCACCGTCTGAATCGAGAACCTTCTGTGAGAGCGAGAGCGGAACATAGACGGTCGTGTCATCAATTTCCTGAACAACCGTTCGGAAAAGAAACTTTATCTCAGCATCGATAGCGTTAATACCGCCGTCGGCTGTCTGACCAATAATTGTCAGCGTCTGTCCTGGCTTTGCTCTTAAGAGACGGGCCAAACCTTCTCCGACAGCAGCCTCATAGACAATCTGTCCTGGCTTTGCCGGTGGCGTGAACGTCGCACCTTCAATAATCATTTCTTTTGAGATTAGCTCTGTCTCAAGATGCGGTTCAAAACCGATCATCTGCGCCGACACTGACTG
>JAEUWE010000490.1 GCA_016791465.1 Pseudobdellovibrionaceae bacterium | reverse complement strand
GGCCAAGGCCGTAGCACATCTTCGCAGCATCGAGACACTCGGGCGAGCTGCCACATTTCTCATTGGGCTCCATTGCCCGTGCTTCATCAAGAAGTGTGAGCCAAGCTTTTAGCTTTGATCGCGATGTAGCGGGATCGCTGTCGGAGAAACGTCCTGCTTTTGCAGTCGAGAGTTCAATAAGAAGAGCGCGGACGTCTGCGATATACTGTTGTCGTGCTGATGGCGGCAAGTTTTGAAGCTCAGAAAAGGTGAGGAGTTCGGTCTGTGGAGCGCCCGCGCGAGCCGATGCTGCGAAATAGAAAATAGCGATCGCGGTAAAGTGCCGGAGCCATTTCATCATGGGGACTTATCGGCAGCCTACTGCCTCGACTTGAGACTTGAAACGCATCTCATTTTGAGACGCCACTACAACTCTAAGCGAAGACTCTCCAAACTGGGTTCATATGAAAAAGACGTTGTCCTTCATTTCGCTTTTTCTGATCGCGGCCATCGCGATTACCGCGTGTTCTCCTAGTGTCACCAAAGACCCCGATGACAGCGGCGCGCGCCAAGGAACTCGCAGCTATAAGCTCGATCCCGAGGCTCAAACGGTCGTTGTTTCGGTTTACGGCGTCAAAATGGGGACTCCTGATAGCGATAAATTTGTGTTTCTGATGCGAACTCTCAAAAAAGCGGGAGAGCTCAGTGAACTTCGAGAATTCAATACGGGAATTGAAAGTGGACTGACTCTTTGTGGAGTGTTCTCACCCTCGGCGAATAGAGCCGATATCTATCAGTTGCTGAGAACAATCGAAACTGACAGCAAAGAAACGCATTTGGAAGCTCGATCAGCTTCAAATTGCGATCTCTGATAAGTAATATTATGTTACATCAAGATTGTCGGCAAAGCTGATAGCCGAACTAAACTGGCCCACTTTCGTGTGTTTTTTTGAGGTTAGCCGCCTGTCTTTTTGCACTGACAGAGTGCGTTTCCGCGGGCTCGGTCTCGAGAACATGCCAGAAATCGCTGCCCCATAAAAACTTGGACGTCGAGAATCGCACCGTTCACTCGGATCATTTGGATTCCGGTTTTGTCGCGGAAAGAATAGATCTCGTGGTTTTCTTCTTCGATCACTCGACCGAGCTTTTTGAATTGCTCAACAGCCTCGGGGCTCCAGGCTGCAGCGGCAAGCGCACTGATTTCATTTGGAAATGGAATCGATTCCGGAAGTCCATCTTGCGCAACTTGAAACAGTTTGAATCGGAGCTCGCCCGCCTGGCCCTCTGGGCTCGAGTGGAGTCGCCACTCGCGGCCGCTTGGAATCTGAATGCGGACATTCTGTAGCTCCAGGCGACGCTTTCCTGAAAGAATTGGTGCAAGAATTTGGTCCAAGTTCGTGGCTTTGAGATCAATCAGGCGAAGACTGTCGACACCTTTGGTGCACTCGGAGATGGTTGCGATGGTTTCAGCATTGAGCGGACTCACCTTTTCAACTGGACCAAGGCTTTCGGCTGGGGCGGGGGTTGCGCTCAAGCTGAGATTTGGAAGCGTCAAAACCGGTTGCTTCAGCTGATTGGAAGTCTCTTCAGCCGAGCTCTTCTTTACCGTTCGACGTTCAAAGGAACGGGATCCAAAGAGGCCAAAGTAAAGAGAGGCGGCGATGATAGCACCGCCCACAATACGGCGCAGAGTCGGAGAGTCGGCCTGCTCCATCATGCGACGCCGCCGATCCACACGACGCTCGATCACATTCCTACCACCCAATTCGCCCGACTCGTCCTGATCGTCTGCCACAAGGTGCTCCTTTAAACGGAATCAGTATACAGGGCACGAACGCGCTTTTGCACTCGGTCCTCGCTCAAAGCCCCAGCGCATCGCAAGCGAATCGTGAGGATTGTTCGAGAGCTGATCATTGATTGAACGCTCATAAACCTCGCCCAATGTCAGAGTTTGCCCCGGAGTGTATTCAATCATACAGAATGAATCTGGCGTCCTGGGAGCTCTTGATCCACTCAGCACCGCTTCAACAAGTTTCCGTGTGTTCGCTGAAAGCTGTCCACCATTATTCGCGTCGCGATAGGAGTCTGCAAGCTCTTGAAAAGTCGACTTCAAACGGCCATCGCGGCTTGGAGTTGAGTTGTCATCGTATTCGCTCGAAGTCATACAGCGGCCACCGATTTTCTCATTGAACGTAACACCATCGGCGATCACCGAAACGCGCTCAAATGCGCCTTTACATGACTCATTCAAGATGCGCACAGTGCGTTGCTCTGCGGTCTCTTCAACCTGTTGCATCTTCTTTTGAATCCCACGGGCCCACTTCCCTACAATCTGGTACTGTTCAAGCGAGTATCCAGGAACATCGTAGACCTTCTTTCCGATATACTCAGGATGGCGAAATGAACGGAATCCAGCGTTGGTTTCGGCGCGGATGCCGTTGGGAAAAAGAAAGTCGACCGAAGGGTACTCGAATCGTTCGTAGAGTTCAGTCTTTGCCGGTCTTGATCCGAAAACAAGAAACGGAATGCCCGTATCTGAAAAGTACTTGATCGTCCAAGAATGGTGGCTTGCACGATCGGTCATCAACAACGAGCCGGAACCCAATGTCGCTCGAGAAATCGCCACCGGATAAGTGTCGTTGGGAAGCGATGCCGTCGAGGCCACCGACATAATCAGCTTTGCAAAAGACCGAATGCGTTCATCGGGCGTCTTGTTGTCGAATCGAGTGAGTTCGTTTGAAATCACATTCGCCGACGATGTTGTTGGATCTTTGATCACAAACGGCAAACCGTTCATCGATGAGAAGAGAACTCGCATCGTGTAAACGGTGTCTGCACAATCAAGCACTAAGCCCTGTAGTGGGCCCGACTGAGTGAAGTACAGTTTGTTCCAATTGGTTTTGACCCAATCCTGGTAGCGTTCCTCCCACGCCGGTGTCCATGTTTGGGTTGTTTCCCAAACCGCAGCATGAGCCGCTTTTACGGATAAAAGTGACGCAACAAGAAGAACCGAGAAGCGCTTGAGAGAACGGATGTTCATGAGTTTTCCTCCTGATCCCGTGGTCGGATCGATCCCGATCGCTTACCGCGCGAAAACGCAGCACAATAGACGCATTGCGCCTAACGAAAACTTTCCTCATCTCGCCGTGATAGCGCATTGCATCAATTTGGAAGAATTCTCCCACGCCAAGAACAGAATGAGCCAACCTCCAGCATTCCCTGAGGGCCCCGTCCAGAATCCTTCACCGAGGCTGTGCCCGCCTCCATCGCATCCGTCCACGACAGCCGAAGCTTGGGACTCAAAACTCCGGCCTCGATTCGTCGCAGGACCTCATTTGCTTTCTCCGCCTCTGGATGAACAACATATCCACAAAGGCCCAAAGGGGACGTGTTCGCATATTTGAGTGCCTCATGCTGGTACTTGAACGAAGCAATCGTCAGCAGCGGACCCGAGAGCTCCTGACTTTGCAGTGTGGAACAGTTGGTGAGATCGCGAATCAACGTTGGAAGTGGTTGCCCGTCAGAAAGCTCGCCGCCCACAACGAGACGTCCTGTTTCACTGAGAGCCTGCTTTGTTTGCTCAAGAAAACGCGTCGTCTCGCGCTCTGGTAACACTGAGGGATTGCGTATCTCCCGCATTCGATCTGCAATTCGCTCCACCAACGCCTTGTAGACGGCTTCTTGGACAAAGAGTCGACTCGGTCGCCACGGTCCTAATGTATGAGTCGAAAGACAAGCGGCGACGACATCATCTGCGATGCGATCAAGTTCGCCGTCGGGGTGAGTGAAAATAATGGCGGGATTTCGTCCCGAGCCAGACATCTGAAATCGCTTGCCGCTGGCGACCACCAGGCGCTCAGCAGCAAGCCCGGTGTCGGTTTCACCAACCCAGAATACTGTTTTAAATCCCGGGTGCTCGAGCAGTAGCGCACCGACGCTGTCAGCGCCTTCGTGACCACCCGTCAGAACTGCAAACAGACCCGCGGAAACCTGACTCTCACTGAGAGCCTGGCTCCAAAGTTCTCCCACACGAAGAACGGTCTGCGAAGCTCGTCGGCTGGGTTTTACAACAACCCCTCCTCCGGCCGACATGATCGCGGGAACACGTCGACAAAACTGTACCAGGGGGTCATTCCAACCAAGAAAGAGCGCGCTATGCCCAACCGGTAACAATGGACGACCAAGGTGTTGCCGAAAGTCTTCTAAAAAATGATCGAGGAGCACAAGTGAGGTCGGCAAGCTCTCGGCTTGAGAAACTTCCACTGCCGTGCCAATTTCATCCGCAAGCAATGCTGACAGCTCACTTGCGGCATTTTGAATTTTAGAACGAAAGCTCTCAACTGCGCGAAGAAAGTGCTGACTTCGAACGGCTGATGTCTCTTTCTGCCATTGTTGATAAGATCGGTTCATCGCGCCAATTGCTTTGACCACATCGAGAGCGCCCGACTCTTGTGGATCGACAAAGCAGCCATCGATGAGTTGCCTATGCTTCAAGCTCGAATTGTTTAAACGTGACG